>RFPP01000057.1 GCA_009926065.1 Flavobacteriaceae bacterium | reverse complement strand
TTTTAATCGTACATAAATAGTGGTTGAATTAACAGTATTTGAAGTTGGAGTTAAGGTAACAAAACCAGCAAAAGAACTTCCTGATGTTAAAGATACCTCATATCCAGTAGGTGCTGTTATGGTAAGGTCTGAAACTAGATTTGTTCCAGAAACGGTAAAATTTTGTTCAGCAGAAACCGAACCACTACAAGCAGTAAATGCTGTTAACGACCCCGATTTAGTTATTACGGGTACCAATATAGTACCAATACCGTATGTTCCATAATTATTTAATACATTTCCTCCAGATATTGCCCCTGTATTTAGATTAAACGTTTTGTTTGTTACGGAAGTATTATAATTAATAATAGGAACTCTTATTTGTAATGAAGTTGAATTTTGAGCAATTGATACAGTTGAAGTGATAGTTACCCATGTTGTACCATTGTAATATTGCATAGAATTAGTATAATCAATACCGCCAATTGCTGTTACATTAGTTAAAGTTGGTGTAAAAGTAATTGTAGCATTAGCTGCATTGGAAAGGCTAACTGTAAACACTGCATAACCAGCATTTTGAAGAACACTAACATTAGAAATTGAAATAACTGGCGAACTAGCTTGAGAAGAAAGTAGAGCATTCAATACCGGATCAATTGGATCCGATGAAGTGTTTACATCTATACCATTTGAAAAAGAACCTTCTTTTCCAGGAATTACTAATAAATAGGCCTCACCAGTAGGTGTGGTATAGGTTGAATTTGTGGGAATAAAATTAACGGCAAGGGTGGTATTTCCTGATTTACTTTGTCTGGAAATAGAACCATAAATACTAATTAATACCCCGCTTGTATTGGTGTAAGACAATATTCCATCTTCATCATTTCCAGAATTAAAAATGGTTGCGTTTGGATCAGCAGATGTAAATTTAAAACCAGTTCCTGAAATTAAATTTATGTTTACTAAATTTTGAGTATTTAAACTATACGAGGTTCCAGTAGCTTTATAAATATTATTAAAATAAATTGTTGCTGATATTACTTTGTTTGAAAATAAAAAAAAGAAAATTGTGGCAAAAAAATATAAATTTATTCTATTAAAAGTTAATTTATTATAAGCAGTTGTAGCTTTATTTTTTAACATAGAGGGGTTTGTTAAATTAATAATTGTATAATTTTCAACGTACAAAGATAATTAATATCAATAAAACTGCAATTAAACCGTCCATTGATTTGATTATTGCTATACTTTTACTATATTATTTTTGATTCTATTAATTGATGTTTGTACAATTTTTAAAAATCTTGGACTACAAGGCGAAGCTGTTTTTTTTATTGTTATTAAATATTACTTATCATTTATTCCAATTCCAAACCCAAACAGGGCTGCTACTAATATTAGGTGAATTATCAATACTGCTTTTTGCCAAGTCGGTCGATCGTTCCATTTTACTTCTTGATTGAATGGATCAAATGCTAACGCAATCCCTAATGAGGCAGTAGCCTGCATATAATCTTTAGAAAAAAATGCTTGAAACAATCCTAAAAGTAAAAATCCGATGTAAAGAAATTTGTTAAATGGGGTTTTCATAGTTATTTTTTTATTGTGTTTTAAAGAGTTAAAATAAAAAAAATATTAAATATAGTTTTAAGTAAAGTTTCCCGAGTTTTAGGCTATAAATGTCAAACGATGATTGAAATTATTGTGACAGAAAATGGTCTAGTGACTTTATATTAATTTTTAAAAAAAGCACTAATTAAATCTCTAAAAAGTAAAAAAATAAAAACTATAACACCAACAGTTACTTCTCGTTTGTATTTTTTTAAAAAATTTGTAATCATCATTTTAAGAAATTTATTTACTATGTAAAGATAGAAAAAAAAACAGCTTCATTTTAAGTTTTCCTTACATAATAAAACCACAATATTTCTGCTAAAGATTTATAAGCTGTCTTTGATAATAAATTGAAATTAACTTCCAGCAAATGGTGATTCAAAAATACCAACTGCTAATTCAATCCAAACAATAATGAATATAATTAAAATTATACCAATAATAAGACTTCTATTTTTTATATTTCTTGTCGTCCTTAAGACTTGCTTAATACCAAAACTCATAGAAAGAATAAGAATCCCCATAATAATGAAATCAAAAACACTCCAATTAATTTCATTTGAAATAAACATACCTAACATCGGTAACAGTAACAATAGTAAGTAGGAAAAATCAAACCATTTTATTTTCATTATTGTAACATTTTATTTATTTCTATTTTTTATATTCTAATAAATCGGAAGGCTGACAATTTAAGACTTCACACAAGGTTGCAAGTGTTGAAAATCGAATTGCTTTAGCTTTTCCTGTTTTTAATATTGAAAGATTTGAAAGGGATATTCCAACTTTCTCGGACAATTCATTTAATGACATTTTTCTTTTTGCCATTACTACGTCAAGATTTACAATAATTTCCATTGATTATATGGTTAATTCGTTTTCGGATTTATATCCAATTGCATTAATTAGAAGTTTCTGTAAAATATATGCAAATACTCCAACAGAAAAGGGACCTATTATCAATAAAAGATTAATTAAGACCACACCAGGTGCATCATCTCTCTGAGCAACAATGAAAATAAATGGGGAACCAATTAAGTACATTAAACTAATCAGAAATGAACAGAATTTTATAATTCGTAATGAATTAACGGATGAGTCAGTTAATGATAAATTCTTATCAATATTATTTAATAAATAAAAAGCTTGATAAAAAATATATAATAACGGAAATACCGAAATAAGTACTCCAACCAATATTGGTCGGTAATAACCTAAAGAATCCGATTGGGTAATTTGATAAAGTAAGAATCCACTTATAACTAAGATTCCTATACTTAAAAATAAAAGAATTAACTTTAAAAACAAAGTTGAGCTCCTTTCAAGCGGCTTAAAATTATGTGAAATCATTATTGTTAATTATTAAATTTAATGACAAAGGTAATAAATTTATTGAAAAACAATAAATATCATACGATTTATAATTGATTTCCCCAATATTTTATGCAAATGAAAACTAAAAAAACCTTCACATTTCTGTGAAGGCTTTCTCAGTCTACTCCCCCTATTGGAGAAAGTTACAATTTTGATGCGATGGTAATTTATTTAACAATCAGAAAAACAAAGAGTTAACAAATAATTCTTTGTCGCAGTTATTATCTTCATACTTCTTCGGAGAAAATTACTTTAAAATCTTAAAAACCTATTCATATGAATAAACTATTACTAATTAAAAAGTTTTTATTGTATAATATCAATAAGGTATAATTATGTATAGATACAGGATTTTATATTGAAGTTATGGAGATTGAACTTAAAATAGTATAATAATACAATTTTTGTATTTTAAACATTATTAATTAAAATAGCTATATTTGAAATAATATATGACGACAGCAATACCTATCTACCCATAACGAGTTTGTTTTGTTCGACTTTGTCATACATATAAACGAGTCCTGTACTTTTTTAAAATAGCGTGTCAAGATTAAACCTTTCAATGAAAATAATATCTAACAAGGCATAACTATATTAATTAAATAAAATATGATTAGAATATTTTTATTATTTGTTGTGATTTTTACCCTTGGTTGTAACAAAGATGACGACAATCCAAATCCTTCAAATCCTAATGTTATTCCATACCAAGAAGGTTTGACAACAAATTATATAACAATTAACAACATTACCAGAAAGTATTTAGTTTATAGACCAACAGGAATGACAACTGTAAATGCAGTTGTAACAGTTTTGCACGGTGGCGGTGGACTTGGCATTGGAGTTTCAGAAATAGGCGCTCATCCATTATCCGTTTTCCGGACAATTGCAGACAATGAAAAGTTTTTAGTAATCTATCCAGAAGGTTCAGTCGACATTCAAGGAAATCCGGGATGGAATGATTGTAGAAGTGATGATATATCAGGAAGTCAAGGTGACGACATTTTCTTTTTGAAACAGTTAAATTCAAAATTAATTTCAGAGTTAAATATTAATTCAAGCAAAATGTATTTAACAGGGACAAGTAATGGCGCATTAATGACCTATTCTTATGCTTTTCAATTTCCTGAAACTATTAAAGCGATAGCCGTTTCAAGTGGAAATTTACCACAGTTTCCTGAAAGCGGACTTTGTACAAATGGCTCAAATATGCCTTTGCCAATCTTGATAACTCACGGAACAAGCGACCCTGCAATGCCGGCAAATGGTGGTTGTGTTGCAGATATTGGTGGCAATTGTAATCGTGGAAAAGTAATATCTCAAACTGCAACCTTAAATTATTGGTTACAAAGAAACGGTTTACAAAATATTAATCCAACCATATCAACTTTTAATGTGAACACAACAGATGCAGGAAACGTAGAAAAAAGAATTTATACTGGTGCAAAACCATTGATTTATTTTGTTCTAAATAACGCTGGTCACGCTGTGCCAAGTAAGACAGTTTATACCAATTCTTCACCTGCAAGTGGAGTTCAAAATAGAGATATAGAATATGCGGAAGAAGTTTGGAACTTTTTTAAAGGACTTCAATAAAAACAATGCACCACAGCAGTTTGTCAAAATGGCGTGTTTAGTGCTAATTGAAATTAAGTACTTATAAATCAGCTACTTTGATAAGCTGGGAAACGTTAGTGGCAATTAAACCTAACGACACGTAAAATGTCTAAACGAAATAAATTAAAATAAAAATGAGACAAATAGTTTTACTTATGACAATTCTGATTACACTTATTTCGTGTAATAAAGATGACAATCCAACAACAACTGCTGACAAACCAAGTGAACAAAAAACAATCAATTTGACAGTTGATGGAAATGCAAGAAGTTTTATAGTATATCTTCCAACCGGTTACAACAACGCAGGAAAAATGCCTTTAATTTTCGCAATTCACGGCGGAAGCGGAACACCTGAAGGAATGATTAACATTGCCAATTTCAAACCTATTTCAGATAGAGAAAAAGTAGTGTTAATTTATCCTGCCGGAATACAGAATAATTGGAATGATGGGCGACCAACTACTCCAAATCAATTGGGAATTAATGATGTTAGTTTTTTCAATCAAATGTGTGATTATGCAATTGCAAATTTATCTGTTGATGGCACAAAAATATATGCAACTGGTATCTCAAATGGTGGATTTATGTCTTCGCGATTGGGCTGTGAATTAAGTAATAGAATTGCGGCAATTGCTGTAAATGCTGCGACAATAGAGGCTACAACAATTGCCTCAAGTTGTAATCCCGGCAGACCAGTCCCTGCAATTTATATTCACGGAACTTCCGACCCATTAGTTCCATTTACAGGTGGTCAAATGACGGCTGGTGGAACTGCAGGAGGAACGGTTTTATCGCATTTTCAAGCAGTTGATAAATGGATAACTATTAATGGTTGTAATACTACACCAACAATAACAGACCTGCCAGACATTGCAAACGATGGCACAACAATAAAACAAAGAGTATATTCAAATTCTACAAACGGAAGCGAGGTAGTAAGTTATGTTATAACAAATGGGGGACATACTTGGCCACAAGGTTATCAGTATCTAAATGAATTAATTATTGGCAAGACGAGTCAGGATATGAATGCTTGTGAAGTAATTTGGTCTTTTTTCAAAAGATTTAGAAGACTATAAGAAATTAAGCTTTGATTTATTCCATAAAAAAAGAGGTCTATTAAGACCTCTTTTTTATTTGCTCCCCCTCTTGGGCTCGAACCAAGGACCCTCTGATTAACAGTCAGATGCTCTAACCAACTGAGCTA
>RFPP01000056.1 GCA_009926065.1 Flavobacteriaceae bacterium | reverse complement strand
ATTATTTTTTAAGATTTAAGTTGATCTTAGAACGGAATACAACTAAGTGGCGGCTAGGCAATATTGCTTACACGCTGTTATAGCCAGTGCGCCTTTCATCGATACATGTTGCCTCCCGAAATATCCCAGAAACGATTGAAAAATGCTTTGATTTTTTCAATTACGGTATCTCTTTTTTGAGTTCTCTCGCCTGATGGTGTAAATCTCGAAACTGGTGGGAGAATCTTTGCTAAGCCGGTACCAGTTGTTTGGACATATCCATCCCTGAAAGCATTATTAATGAATTTATAGGTCTCGTCTTTATCAAGATTTTCCTCTGCTATGATCTGATCTAATTCTTCATTCTTCTTCTCATCAACAAAGTTTTGCCAATCATCTGAAACATCTGCTCCGGGAGTAAGTGAAAGAATGAATTTCTCAATAAGGTCTTTTTTGTTTCGTAATTCAACACTGGAATCTATGGCCTTGCTGATGGTGATGCGGATTTCCTTGTCTTTGAGGTGACTTTCATGATATTTTTTAATCAGTTCTATGATGTAGTCAATATTGATTTCAACTTGTTTAATGAGCTCCATCTCAAATACGATGTCGTCATTAACATTTTCAGCTTCACCAGTTTTTTTATTGCGAAACTCGTGGTAAAGATTAATGTACATGCTATGAAAGTCCTGCACATCTCTATCGGTTAATATTTCTTTCCCTTTGAACTCATCAAAGGCAGAAAGGATGTTCTTAGCTTTTAATATTGCCCCGTAAAGCTTAATAAACGATTTCTGATTCTGTTCACCTATTATTGGCTCACCCACTTCGTATTTTGTTGTTAACTCATCAATTAACGATACATAACCGGGGATAACTTTTTTGCCATCCTTGTATCCGTTGTAATATTCATCAAAGGTTTTTAACAACACAATGCCACCGGCTTCTTTATCTCCAAATAAAGCAATGCTTTCGTTGGTTGCTTTTTCAAGATTCCTGAAGCAAACAATATTTCCGAACGTTTTTACAGAATTTAAAATACGATTAGTTCTCGAATAGGCTTGCAATAATCCATGTAGTCGTAAGTTCTTATCAACCCATAAGGTATTTAATGTAGTCGCATCAAAGCCAGTGAGAAACATGTTTACTACGATAAGTAAATCAATTTCCCGGTTCTTCATTCTTAACGATACATCTTTGTAATAGTTCTGAAATTTATCGGATGATGTATCGTAATTGGTTTTGAAAATCTGGTTATAATCATTAATGGCTGTTTCAAGAAAATCCCTGTCTGATACACTCAGCCCCTCAGTACCTTCTGAATTTTCATCTGGTAGTCCATCTTCCTCTTCATCGTTTACTCCGAAACTGAAAATAGTAGCAACTTTCAAACGCTGTATTTCCGGCAATGATTGCTGTTGTTTTTTGAACTCATTGTAATACAATTTGGCGAAGTCAATGGAACTTACAGCGAATATGGAGTTGAAACCTGAGAGTGCAATCTTCGATTTTGCTTCTTCGATTTTATCCCTGTCTTTAGCTGATGCTACCTCAAAAATATTCTTAAGTGATGAGAAACTGTATGGCTTACTATTTCTCTTGGTCTTCTGGTCGAAATGATCCAGAATATAATTCACCACATTGGTGATTCGTTTGGGTTCTGCCAAAGCTCGCTCTCTATCAATATCCCATACCTTTTCATCTTTAATATTTTCCTGCTCCTTCATGGTTGATACATAATCAATACGAAAGGGCAGTACATTTTTATCATTGATGGCATCAACTATGGTATAGGTGTGTAGCTTATTACCAAAAGCCTGCTCAGTTGTTTTTAAATTGGGCTTATTGCTACTGCTTGCATTGATTGCAAAAATGGGAGTTCCGGTGAAACCGTATAAATAGTATTTCTTAAACGCCTTTGTGATAGCTTGGTGCATATCTCCAAACTGTGAGCGATGGCACTCATCAAATATGATAACAACAGGTTGATTAAATACTAAATGGTTTCTTTCTTTTTTTATCAGAATGGAAAGCTTCTGTATCGTGGTTATGATGATATTAGCATTTGAATCGCTGAGCTGTTTTTTTAAGATAGCAGTATTGGTATTACTATTAGCTGCCCCTTTTTCAAACTTATCATATTCCTTCATGGTTTGATAATCCAAGTCTTTTCTATCTACAACAAAAAGTACCTTATTGATAAAGGGTAATTTGCTTGCTAACTGTGCCGTTTTAAATGAAGTAAGTGTTTTTCCACTTCCAGTAGTATGCCATATATAACCACCCGCATCAATGGTTCCATAATTTTTGTAATTGTTGGCAACATTGATTCTGCTCAATATCCGTTCGGTGGCAACTATCTGATAAGGTCGCATTGCCAACAATAATTTATCAGTAGTGAAAACGCAGTACTTGCAAATGATATTTAATAAAGAGTGTTTTGCAAAAAATGTACGACCAAAATCCATTAAATCTGTAATCGGTCTGTTGTTCGCATCTGCCCACCAGGAGGTGAACTCAAAACTATTGCTAGTACGCTTTCCTTTCTTTGGGCCGCTTTGTGTCTGTTCTTTTATGTGTGAATTCCTTGTAGTATTACTATAGTACTTGGTGTATGTGCCATTGGAGATGACAAAAAGTTGTACATATTCAAATAAGCCAGAACCGGCCCAAAATGATTCTCTGTTGTATCTATTTATTTGATTGAACGCTTCCTTAATATCTATTCCGCGCTTCTTTAATTCGATATGAACTAATGGCAAACCATTTACTAAAACAGTTACATCATAACGATTGGGGCGTTTTCCATCCGCAACTTCATATTGATTTAGCACTTGAAGTTGATTGTTATGAATATTCGATTTATCTAGAAGATAAATGTTCTTTTTTGTGCCGTTGTCACAATCCAAAATTTGAATATGATCTTCTTGTATCAGCGTTGTTTTTTCTACAATGCCACTGTTCTGGTTAGCTATTTTGCTTTTAAAGAAATGTTCCCACTCATTATCGCTGAAAGTGTAATTATTCAATTTTTGCAACTGCAAGCGAAGGTTATTTACAAGTTCTGTTTCGTTGCTGATAGCTAAATATTCGTAAGCCTGATTTTGTAGTAAGGCAATAAATGCTTTCTCTAACTGGTCTTCTGTCTGGTAAGTTGTTTCTCTTTTGTATGGAGATTGATATTCTGCAACAACAGTACTCTCTGGACTTTCGGCAACTATATTGTACTTATTCATTGCTTACACTGTTAAAGGTCAATAATTGATTTCTGTAATACTCATATTGTTTTCTGCGAGTTTTAATTTCAGCTTGTAAACCAATGGAATTATCATTTAATAGTGCATGGAACTTGTCGAGAATTGCAGCAATTCGTATTTGCTCTTCCATTGAAGGGACTGGAATTTTTGCTTTACTCAATCCGGCAGCATTTATAGATGAAATCTTTCCTGATGAAATATATCGCTTTATTTGAGAATGGAAAATATCAGTTTGTGTAAAGTGAGATACATAATTTGGGTGCATTTTATGGCTAAACGCAAAGCAAGCATCGTGAATGACAACTTCATTATCTCCGAGCCATGCAACACCTTTACCAATATCCTCGATAGTTTCACCTGCTGCAACAATTACAACATCTCCGTACATTGCTGTTCTGAGTTTTGAAGCTAATGACGGGTCTAAAAATGATTTTGCTTCTTTTGCCCATATTTTATAATGAGTGTACATTTCTCCGTAATGAATACAGGGAGCACCTTCGGACTGTATATCGGTTTTCACAAAACGCTTTCCTCTTGTAAATTCACCAAGTTCCTCAAGTGGTTTCCATTCTACTTCTTGTTCTTCAAAGCTAAATAGTGCATTCCTGTAAAAAATATATTGTTTTTTTCTAGCTTCCAGCTCCGCTTCCAGCTCCGCTTCCAGCTCCGCTTCTAAAGTTGTAAAAGTATCTAAGATGCTTACGATTTCATCTTGGATGGCTAAGGGCGGGATGGGGATTTGAAGTTTTAAAAGTTCTGACATATTTGGATGTTTTACACCCGAACCCCTGAAGAAACTCTCAACGATTTCATTTTTTGACAAAAGATAATAGTAAATAAATTTTAAACTTATGGTCTTATCCAGTGCTTTTGCTAAGATGTTTCCACTATCTACAAATTTTCCATTATAATACTTAATATTCGCTGAGCCTCCAGATGGAATAGTAACGACCTCTCCAAAATTAAGATTACTCCCTGCTTCAATTTCGGTTGTCCATCCATCAAACTTCCCTGTTGATAATAATTTTACAGTTCCTTTTTCTTTTTTTAAGCTTTTTAATAAAGCAGAAGAAACATGCTTATAAGAAACAACCTTTAGTTGTTTTGATTTGTCAACGCCATTAAATCTTTTATCCCAGGTTGTTACTTCCCATAGTTCTTTTATTATTACACCTTGGGGACAATATTGTTTCAATAAATCATCTATCTTACTCATGCGCACCTCCTTCTAAATCAGCAATAATTTCATCAATGGCTGTACGCAATTTATTTTGCTTAATAACTATTTCAGCAATATGGGCGTTCAGTATTTCAATATCTACTTCCTCTGTTGTATTCTCTTGCTCTACATAGCTACTCACTGCAATATTGTAATCATTATCCGCTATGTCTTTGTTCAAAACCAATTTTGCAAAATGGTCGTGGTCTTTTCGTTCTTTGTAAGCGTTAAGAACTTTCTTCCGGTTGGTATCCGTTAGTTTATTTTTATTCCCACCTCTTACAAACTCAGAAGAAGCGTCAATGAATAAAGTTGCATTGTCCTTCTTGCTTTTCTTCAATACAATAATGCAAGTACCGATAGTAGTACCAAAGAATAAATCAGGAGGCAACTGTATTACCGCATCAATATAATTGTTGTCAATAAGATACTTTCGGATTTTCTGTTCTGCACCACCACGATATAAAACACCCGGAAACTCAACAATAGCTGCCGTGCCTGATGTCGATAGCCAGTGCAGCATGTGCAAGGTAAAAGCTAAATCGGCTTTGCTTTTTGGTGCAAGCACTCCGGCAGGTGCAAAGCGAGGGTCGTTAATTAAAAGTGGGTTTGCATCACCTTCCCATTTAATCGAGTAGGGCGGATTAGAAACAATGGCATCAAACGGCTCATCATCCCAATGTCTTGGATCGGTTAAGGTATCTCCGTGTGCAATATCAAATTTCTCGTAATTGATATCGTGCAAAAACATATTAATGCGACAAAGGTTATGGGTAGTAATATTTACCTCTTGTCCATAAAAACCCTGTCTAACATTATCCTTACCCAGTACTTTAGCAAACTTCAATAGCAAGGAACCGGAACCACAAGCAGGGTCATATACTTTGTTTACTTGTTTTTTACCAACTACAGTAATTTCTGCCAGCAGCTCTGATACTTCCTGTGGGGTGAAAAACTCACCACCAGATTTACCTGCGTTACTTGCATACATGGTCATTAGAAACTCATACGCATCACCAAAAGTATCATTGGTATTTTCTTGATAATCGCCGAACTGTAATCCACCAATAGCATCCATAATTTTCACCAATACCTCATTTCGTTTGGTAACGGTTGCACCGAGCTTATTGCTGTTTACATCAATATCGTCAAACAAACCTTTAAGGTCATCTTCACTGTCGGTACCTTTTGCAGAGTTCTCGATGTTCTTAAAAACACGACTTAAAGTTTCATTCAGGTTTTCATCGGTCTTTGCTCTCTTGCGAACATTCACAAACAATTCGGAAGGCAAAATGTAAAACCCTTTCTCTTTTATGGTGTCCGTTCTTCCCAGTTCAGCATCCTTGTCAGAAATAGAAGCGTAGTCAAAATTCTTATGCCCGGTGCGTTGCTCTTCTTTGTTAATGTAAGAAGTCAGGTTCTCTGAAATAAACCTGTAAAACAACATCCCAAGTACATACGATTTAAAATCCCATCCGTCAACACTACCGCGTAAGTCGTTTGCTATTTGCCAGATGGTGCGGTGCAGCTCATCTCTCTCTTGTTCTCTTGTCATAGTTTAAATTTTCTTTATTTTGGATCTTAAGCATTGGCTAAAACTTCTTTATACTCGCTTGTTCTGGACTGGTATGCTGTCAATTTGGCGAGATAGGCGCAGGTTTTTAGCTTTTATGTTGCGCTTATTTGGTATCAAATATAATTATTCTTGATAAAACACCAAGCCGATTGTATTAAAAAAGTTGGGAAAGAATTATGGCGGGATTTCATACTACTAAATTTTTAATATGTTGATAATATCAAAGGACCCTCCCCACCAAAACCCCCACCCAAGTAATTCGACTGGAGGGATCCCCCTATGTAAGTTATTACTAAGGGCAATCAAGCGGTCTCACTCCAATCGTTTGCTTTGTTACGTTGGGCTTTTTCAGTCGCTTTAACAAGCTCCGTTCCAAAGACCACTTGAAACCAAAACTAAGGGCAGTTATGAAAAATAACAGCCCTTTTTTTGCTTTCTGCGCTCCCAATCTTCACACGCGCACTCATTGCGTTCGTTAGAGCTACTTAATCCAACATACAGCTTCATTTCGCTTCTCTGCATTCAGCAGTATTGTTGT
>RFPP01000055.1 GCA_009926065.1 Flavobacteriaceae bacterium | reverse complement strand
TCAACCGTAATTCTTCCTTTTGAGCTTCCGTTGAATGATTTATCTCCATTATTGTATCCATTTATCTCGTATACTAATACTCCCCATCTATTAAAAATTTGTACATTATTGTCGGGATAAAAAGTTATTCCATCTATCATAAATATTTCATTTAATCCATCATCATCAACTGAAATAAAGTTATAAACTGTTACATCACATTCATTAATTTTTATTAAAACTGGTAATCTGTTTAAACTAGGGCATCCATTGAAAATGGCCTCTGCATAATAAGTCGTTTGATTTTGTAATACTGTATTTAACGGAAGCGGAGTTCCACCTGTAGCTTGTGTAAACCATTGAACATTATTACCATTACTATTTACAGATATATCGGATAATATTGCTGTAAAACAAAATTCTTGGGTTGAATTTCCTGTTGGAGTTGATGGTAATGCAGTAATATTAATTGTTGCAGTATTCGAAATTGGTACACAGGGAGAAACCGCAGAAATAGTATAATTAAAAATACTAGTATTTGCTCCAAAAGCTGGTGTATATAATCCTGAACCTGCGTTAAAAACACCACCAGAACCGGATGATTGACTCCAAATTCCTCCGTTTTCCTGATTTGTTATAACTGTATTTAAATTAATTACCGACCCATAATCTTCACAAATAGATAAACTCCCGTTTAACCCTAATTGAGGTTGGCGATTTAAAATTACTGTGGCTAGACTTTCATCGTCACTACAACCAATCAATCCCGTTACAGTATATTTAAAAATACTAGATGTTGCACCTAATGCAGGTGAAAAACTGCCTGTACCAGCGCTAAAAGTTCCTCCAATTCCTGAAATTCTTGTCCAAGTTCCTGATGATTGTTGATTTGAAATAACAGTAGCTAAATTAATTGGTGAAAAATTACTATCACATTTGGTTATAGATCCATCAAAACCAGCATCAGCATGAGGATTTACAACCACTGTGGCTATATTAGTTACATTCACACATGGCGAAACAGCTGTAACAGTATATAAAAAAGTGCTAGTTGTGGCAGCATTTGCAGTTATATAAGTTCCATTACTATTAAATACTCCACCTAAACCGGTTAATCGTGTCCAGGTTCCTCCAGATTCTTCATTTGTTAAAATTGAAGATAATTGAATTGGTGTGGTATTTGTGTCGCAAATAGTAGTAGAGTTGTCAATTCCCGCAACTGGTTGTCTAGCTATTACAATGGGAAAACTAACATTTCTGGCGGGACAGCCTTGAAAAGCTGGAATTAAGTAATTTATATTATAGTTTCCTGAAAGTGCGTTAAATGGAGAAAATTCCCCATTATTTGGATTAACGTTTAGCCCTATGGGAACAGACGAAAATGTACCTCCTTGATAACTTCCAGTACCTGATATTTGAACTTGTTGCATACTATTATTTGAATTACAAAACAAGCTTATTGGATAGTTTATGGAAGCAGTTGGCGGCGCTACAACCGTAACTTGTTTAGTAATTGAACCTACGCAACCTATTGAATTTGTTACTGTTAAAGTTACATCATAAGTTCCGGGATTTGAATATACATGTGTTGGTGATACAGAAGTTGAAGTTTGACCATCTCCAAAATTCCACAAAAATGAGATAGATGTTAAATCGGTGCCAGGAGAAGTTGTAGATAAATTTGTAAAATTAGCACCATTGGCACAATTATTTTGCTGTGTTAAATTAAAATCTGGTATTGGAGGAGCCGGTTGTAAAATTGATGTTAAACTGACTCTACATCCAGTTACAGAAGTTAATTGACAACTAACTGTTTGTCCAATAATTGGGTTTGTAATAGTAATGCTTTGTGAAGTAGCTCCATTACTCCATAAATAGGTAAATCCAATGGGAGCCGAAAGTGTTACAACAGAAGAACCGGCACAAAAATTGGTGTTAATTCTCAAAGCAGTACAATAAGCATCTATATAGGCATATCCGTAATGACCTCCTAAATCACAATCCCCTGTTGCGAAAACCAAACTAATTTGCTGTCCAATGTAGGGTGTTAAATCAATTCCAACAGTTGTCCAATTCTTATAAACAACATTTCCACAATTTTGAAACCCTGGAATATTATCATCGGCAACAACCAAGTAGTATCCGCAAACCGGATCGATAACTTGACCACTAGCATTTAATATTTTTAGTTCAAATCTTGGTTGATCAACCGCTGTGTGGGAAGGGTCTTGCAAAACAACGGCATATTTATATATGAACAAAGCATTAGAAGCGTCTACAACAGGAATTGTATAGGTTAACTTTTCTGCTTGTCGACCTGTATTAGCATTTCCTAATCTTGCAGAATAAGTTCCACCTGGAGCTACTACCCTAACGTTATTACAAGTATTAGGATCAGTCCCTGTACCAGTCATAATAGTATGTCTCCCGGTGATTATAGCCGATGGTGTTGTCGAAATTGGGCAACAAGTTCCTGTTTGACCACTCCAACCATTAAAATTTCCTAATTCAAAATCAGCATTAGTACAACTTGATTGAGCTTGGACCGATAAAAATGAAAAAAAAAATAATATTAAAAATACAATTCTGAATAATTTCATAATTAATAGAGATTAATAGTTGTTAGTAGTAATTAGGACAACCAAAACAATTATCATTTTTATCAAATTCATATGAAATTGAAATTTCATATACTCCACCAGTTCTACCAATTTGACTTGTGCTAAAATCATAGGAATAACCGAACTTAAAGCCTTCATATTTTAATCCTACATAAGCATTCAACGAGGTTAAAAAATGACTATTTGGATTAGTTCTAATTGGGTTTGTAGCAGCTAATAATCCAAATGAAAGAAAACCGTTAACATATTGAGGTCCAATATCAAACCTATTATATTCTCCTTGATGCATAAAATTAGTTAGTAAATATAAACTATCTTCATTACCCATTCGTGCAAAATTGGTATTTAATGGAAATTCTATTGAAGAATGTATAGATAAAAACATATCTAAATTGTTATTATCATTAAATGCCATTGAAATATTAGGTCTGTTTAAATGCTTAAGTGTTAACCCAACCCAAGACCTTTCATTGTTTAACAATAGAGAAGTACTAATATCAAAGAAATTAATTTTTTCATTTAGTAAAATGGGGTCGATACTAATTGGATTTATTACACCATTGCTAATATTAATTTGATCTCCTAAAAGTAAATCCTGAAATCCAAATGACTTATTGCCATATCCTAGTGAAATACTTGGTCTAAAAAACCAGTCGTCATTAATTTGAAATTTTAAAGCATAATTTAAATTAACTTGAGTAAAATTGTAGCGAGTAGTAGTTTCTTTATGATTTAGAACACTTATACCTAATCCACTATTAATATCTTCAAACCAATTATCAACGTAAGCAAATTGGGTATTGATACTAAAATTAAGCCGTGGCCACTGAGTTCTATGTATTATTCCTGCTTTAGGACCCTCTTTC
Organism: Flavobacteriaceae bacterium; assembly: GCA_009926065.1. GTDB lineage: Bacteria > Bacteroidota > Bacteroidia > Flavobacteriales > Flavobacteriaceae > Flavobacterium. The sequence goes on along the minus strand of RFPP01000055.1, from coordinate 4,104 downwards.
GCACCGGCAAAAGACGAGTTAAAACTCTCTGGAATCATAAAATATTGAGTAAATATAGGGTCTTGAGCAAAAATTTTACTCAAGCTTAAAAACAAACAAATTGAAATTATTATTTTTTTCATTATTTTATTTTATTAATGTAAATGGACCGTTATAATCTACTACTGCTCCAAAAAGTGTTGTAGCTCTTACCACTATAATATAATTACCATTTTCACTTTGATGTCCATTTATAGTTCCATCCCATCCTTTTAAAGTAGGTCCTGATTCAACATATAGTAGAGAACCCCAAGTATCGTAAACTCTCATTTCAAGTTCTTTCATACAGTTGTATTCAGGTCTAAAGTTGTCATTTATACCGTCATAATTTGCTGGAGTAAATGCATTTGGAACAATCATATCATATCCTCTTGTTACTGCAATTGTTTGAGTGATACTATAAGTACAAGTAACTCCTCCAATAGTATAATTAACTACTAATGTAATGTTATGATCCCCAATTGTAGTAAAAGTATGTGAAACTGAATTGGCTCCAGCCAATGAAACTCCGTCAACAAACCATTCTATTGAGGTGAAATTACCTGTAGAAATATTTGTAAATGAGATTGGATCATTGATTGAATAAACTCCACAAATTGCCATTGCGCTTGATGAAATATTCATTAATGGATTACCAATAACTGGAAGGTTAACAACTACTGGGAATTGAACCGGAATACATCCAAATGTGATTCCCTCCTGGTCATTTACATCTACAAAATAATTTCCATTGATATCGGTTGTCATACATTGAGGGTTTGGAGGTCCTGCACATGGTACCCCTCCAGACCAATTATATAGATAACCAGGAATACCACCCGACGCAAAAATATAATTAGTTTGAGATACATTTTTTGTTGGACAACTAACATTTAGATTCGATGTAATAAACCCTGTTATAGGAGTTGGTCTTGTTAAAGTAACAGTTCTTGTATTTGCAGGACAGTTATTTACATCGGCAATAGCAATAGTATAAGTTCCAGCACTCAATCCATTTAGACACCAATCATTAGGAGTTGAAATATTAGTAGATCTAACCCAGCCTAGACCAACAGGGAAAGGATTAGTTCCACCTGTTATTGATATACAAATTGATCCATTATTGTAAAGCCTATTTGGGAAGCAATTTGGATTTGTAGCGCTTTTTATCGTAAATGCTAAAGGACCTGGTTGAGTTACTGTTATAGAAGTGGAAGAACGACAACCATTTGCATCTATTACCGTATAAACATGAAGCCCAGCAGTAACAGTATAATTACCATAATCTCCACCACTAATAGTGTAAAGAGGGGTTCCTCCAGTCGCTGTAACTGTAACAATTGCAGTACCTCCATTACATAATACTGGAGAAGTAACTACAGATGAAGCTACCAATAATGGTGGTTCAGTAACTACTATTGTCACTGTATTTGAAATACAGCCATTAGAATCTCTAACAAAATAAGTGTGAGTTCCAGCATAAACCGTGTAATTTCCTGTTCCTACATATCCACTACCTGGAACACCTCCAGTAGCTCCAACCGACACTATAGCTGTACCGCCTTTACACAAAATTGGGGATATTATAATAGCTGTAGCAATAACTGGTGTTGGCTGTGTAATAGTAAATGGAACTGAGGCACTACATCCGTTAGCGTCTGATATGGTATAAGTTCCTGAACTAGCAGAAACTGTAATAGGACCTGTTCCTGAATATAGAGATCCAGTAGCAAAAGGGGTTCCTCCTGTTCCGGAAATAGTAATAACCCCTGTGCCTCCGTTACATAATATTGGAGAAGTAACAGTTGCAGATGCTACTAATAGTGTTGGCTGTGTAATATTTAAAAATACAGTATTTGAACATCCATTAGCATCTGTTACAGTGAATGGAATGTTATTTCCAGCAGGGACTGAGAAAGTTCCTGTTCCTGTATAATTTTGAACGCCTCCAATAGCTGAAACAGTTACAGTTGCATTACCTCCAAAGCAAGAAATAGGAGTTGTAACTACTGCTGTAACTTGAAGTAATGGTGGTTCAGTTACATTAATTGTAATTGATTTTTGACAGCCATTAAAATCAGTAACTGTGAAAACATTAACTCCAGCCGAAACTGTAAATACTCCGGTACCGCTATAAACAGGTGATCCCGAAGTAGTATTTGGAACTCCCCCTGTTGCTGTAACAGTAACAGTGGCAGTTCCTCCAAAACATCTAATAGGAGTTGTAATATTTGCAGTAGCAACTAATAATGAAGGCTGAGTAATTACTCCAGCTCTATTAATAGTACAACCGTTGGCGTCAGTTACTAAGACATTATATGCACCTGCTGGCAAATTGGTTGCACTTGAAGTAATTTCATTACTTGGAGTCCATAAATATTGATATTGACTACCGGTTGTAAATGGAATTCCCCCTGTAACGACTGCTTGATAAGTTGCAAAATTACCATTACATAAAATTGCTGCCGTTTGAGTTACTGTTGCTTGTAAAGCCGGCGGTGCAGTTAATACGATATTTCTAATTATATCCGGACAGTTACTCACTAAATCTCTAATTACAATCGTGTAATTTCCAGCTGGCAACCCTGTAAAATTAGCAGGATTTGGTAAAGTTATCGGATTTGGGCCTAAAGGGTTTAGAATTACATTTATTGGACCATTACCACCAGTAACATTAATCCCAATAGAACCATTATTACCTCCATTACAAGAAACTTGAAAACCATTATAATTAGATAATGTTGAAGTTATTACTAAAGGGGCTGGATCAGTTATAGTATAAGGACCAAACTGCTTTTGACAATTCACACTATCAGTTACAACAAGATAATAAGTCCCTCCACAAATATTCTGTAAAATACTTATATTACCCTGTGTTAATGCTGTTGTAATTGGAACATTTCCACCAGTAGTAACCTGAAACCACTGAAATTGATAGGGATTTGTTGTTGATGCAAATGGGGTTCCCCCCGAAACAGCTACCTGAATAATACCGTTACAACCTGTTGCAATATCACAATTAGTGTTGTTTATAGGATTTACTGCCGGAACTGAAATCATTGGCGGCGGAACAGTAACAGTATAATTAAAACGATAAGTACAACTATATGAATCTGTGATATCTACCCAGTAATTACCCGAACATAAATTGGTTTGAGTAGGTGTTGTTCCTGGAACACTCCATTGATAATTGAATGGTGTACCACCCGTTGGTGCAAGTAAAATACTACCATTACAAAATGGAGGATTAGAATTACAGATTACGTTATTAATTGTAACATTTGGTTTAACTTTTGGATTTACAGTTACTGTAATTGTGAATGGTAGCCCTTGACAATTACCGGTAATTGGTGTCACATTATAAACAACATTATAAGGAATTGCACCATTATTAGTTAAAGTCTGAGTAATATTTGGTTGAGGCACAATTAACATGTCTGAATAACCTGAAACATTTGAATTTGGAGTAGGATTTACAAACCATCTATATTGAGTTCCAGTAGGAACTATTTCTGGAAGTACAGAGCCAGATGGACTTATATTAAAACTCGCTCCACTACAAATAGTTACCGTTTTGTTAGGAATAAATGCTATTGAATTAACAATAACAGTTGAGATGTTTGTAGTTAAAGACCCACATCCACCTGCAGAATATTGAATTATACAATAATAGTATTTTGTATCATTTATGATTGTAGAAGGACTATAGGTTGCATTTGCAGCACCTGCGATTGCAGTACCTCCTACAATTGAATTTGTGGTATTTGAATACCACTGATAAGTAGGAATTCCTGTTCCATTTATTACTGTTACACTGAGTGGAGTTGAGGGATCATTTTGACAAATTGTTTGTGTAGCAAGAGGTTGGTTACTAATTGTCGGTACCGCTACAATAATTACCTGTGAAGATGTAGAAGTTACCGCACATCCTAATCCCGATTGAGTTATTATACAATAGTAATATTTTATACCTACAATTGAATTTGGTGGAGTATAAGTTGGTGTATTCGCTCCAGTTATTAGAGTTCCTGTTGTAGTATTATTAGTCGTATTGCTATACCATTGGTAGCTGAACGTACCTACTCC
>RFPP01000054.1 GCA_009926065.1 Flavobacteriaceae bacterium | reverse complement strand
GCACGGTTGTAACCCAATTTTAGTTTACGTTGCAACAACGATGCCGACCCTTGTTGGGCAGCAACAATAATCTCAGCGGCCTCTCTGAACAATGCGTCGCGCTCAGAAATATCCATATCAAGATTAATGCCACTTTCTTCACCTACAAACTCGGGAAGTAGGTACGCATCGGCATAAGCTTTTTGAGAACCGATGAATTCTGTAATTTTCTGTACTTCTGGAGTATCAATGAAGGCACATTGTACACGCACCACATCGTTTCCATTGGTATAAAGCATGTCTCCACGCCCTATCAATTGATCGGCACCTTGCGTATCCAAAATGGTACGTGAGTCAATTTTTGAAGTTACTCTAAAGGCAATTCTAGCAGGGAAATTCGCTTTAATCAAACCCGTAATTACATTCACCGATGGTCGCTGCGTTGCAATAATCAAGTGAATTCCAATGGCTCTCGCTAACTGCGCCAAACGAGCAATAGGCGTTTCCACTTCCTTACCAGCAGTCATAATTAAATCGGCAAACTCATCGACCACCAGAACGATGTAAGGCAAAAATCGGTGTCCGTTTTCAGGATTTAACTTACGAGATTTAAATTTCTCGTTGTATTCTTTTATGTTGCGAACCATTGCGTCTTTCAATAAAGAATAACGGTTATCCATTTCCACACAAAGCGAATTTAAAGTATTCACGACTTTGGCATTATCGGTAATAATAGCATCCCCAGAATCTGGTAATTTAGCCAAATAGTGTCTTTCAATTTTATTGAATAGCGTCAATTCCACTTTCTTAGGATCGACCAAAACAAATTTTACTTCAGCTGGATGTTTTTTGTACAACAAAGAAGTTAATACTGCATTCAATCCTACCGATTTACCTTGACCTGTAGCTCCTGCCATCAACAAATGTGGCATTTTTGCTAAATCAACTACAAAAGTTTCGTTGGAAATTGTTTTCCCTAAAGCAATAGGTAATTCCATTTCGGCCTCTTGAAAACGGGCTGACCCTATCACACTTTTCATAGAAACTGTAGTTGGATTTTTATTTGGAACCTCGATTCCAATAGTTCCTTTCCCTGGAATAGGAGCAATAATACGAATTCCTAAAGCTGATAACGATAAGGCAATATCGTCTTCTAAACTCTTAATTTTAGAAATTCGTATTCCTGCTTCAGGCACAATTTCATATAAGGTAACTGAGGGACCTACCGTAGCTTTAATTTGCGCTATTTCTATTTTATAATTTCGTAATGTTTCAAGAATTTTATTCTTATTTTCTTCTAATTCTTCTTGGTTGATGGTGATTCCACCCGTAGAATACTCCCTCATTAAATCTAATGTTGGAAATTGATAATTGGATAGTTCCAATGTGGGGTCAAACAAACCAAAATCGGCAACCAAACGCGAAGCCAAATTTTCCTCCACTATATCTTCTTCGTGGGCTTTTTCAATAACAAAATCACTGTCAGTATTATTGTCAATTGGTAAAGTAATTGGTTCTAAATCATCATCAATTGGTTCATCAGATTTAGATTTCAATATAGGATCCATATTAATTTCTGAAGCCGAATTTATAGTAGGTTTTAAAGCTTCTTTATTTATTTCAAATTGTGATTTAGGCTTAACTGTTGTTTCCTCGAATTCCCCTTCTTCAGGAACTGCATATTCTTCTAAATTATAAGTTGAATCTGAAATTGTTTGATTTGAAGGAGTTAACTCCGTATCTATTTCTTTTTTACTTCTCTCAAAGAAACCTTTAATCGCATCTGGAGAAATTTTTATTTTAAAAATTAAGTAGATGAAAATTCCAAGCAACAAGATTAAAATCGTTCCTGAACTGCCCACATAATCTTGCAGGAACAGGTTCATTTCATAACCTATAGTTCCACCTAATTCTGGTAATGTAGTTGCAAAAAAGCCACATGAAATAGAAATGATAATTATTGAATATAAATCCCAAAACCAAACGCTTTTAAGTCTTTTAAATGCAACGTCCATTACTAAAAATGCCCCTGTTAAGAGGAAAAATTTTACAAATAAAAACGAGGCAATTCCGAATCCTCTATAGATAAATAAATCTGCTAGGAACGCACCAAATTTGCCTAACCAATTGTTCACCGTCTCGGAACGATTCGTTAATTGAGCAACGGCACTCTGGTCTTCCTGACCATAAATAAAAAAAGAAATAAAAGCTAATAGCAAAGCCACAGAAAATAAAATCATTATAAAACCTATCAATATTTTATACTGTTTTCCTAGCTTCCAAGGTAATTTATCCTCAGGATCGGTTCCTTTTTTCGTTGTAACTGTTTTTTTTGCCATTTTTAATTGAACTAATTTCTATTAAAATAAGGGAAATATTATGTGAATTTTGGTATATAGATCATCAAACCAATTGCAATTGCAGTAATAGCTGCAAAAAATACAGCACCTGCCGCGATGTCTTTAATAAATCCAATTTTAGCATGGTACTCAGGATGAATAAAATCGGCTACTTTTTCTACCGCCGTGTTTAAACCTTCAATACTTAATACTAAACCTATAGCAAGGGTTTGAAATAGCCATTCTTCATGAGAAATATTAAAGTAAAAACCTGCAATAGTAATCAATACCGCTATTGTCGATTGCACCATGATACTGTGTTCGGTAGTAATCAATTTAATAGCACCTTTTAATGCAAATACTAAACTTTTTAATCTACCTGTAAAAAAGGTATTGTCCTTTTGAAACTCCATATTCAATATTAAAGTACCGCTAAAGCAGCATCATAATTTGGTTCATTTGCAATTTCTGGCACTTGCTCTGTATAAACAATAACGCCATTTTCATCAACTACAATAACTACTCTAGAATGCAAACCCGCTAAAACGCTATCTACAATTTCCAATCCGTAATCTTTTCCAAAAGCACCTGTATTAAAATCAGAAAGATTAATTACATTTTCAAGACCTTCAGCACCGCAAAAACGGGTTTGTGCAAATGGCAAATCTCTTGAAATACACAACACTTTAGTATTAGGTAAAGCGCTTGCTTTTTCATTGAATTTTCTAACAGACGTTGCGCAAGTTCCGGTATCAATACTTGGAAAAATATTAAATACCAATTTGCTACCTGCAAAATTCGCTAAACTCGCAATTGATAAATCTTTTTGAACCAATTTAAAATCGATTGCTTTAGAACCCACTTTTGGTAATTCACCACTTGTATTTATTGGATTACCTCCTAATGTAACTACTGCCATAATTGTTATTTGTTTAAAACATCAAAAGTAAGCAAATATATTGGGAATAAAAAAACCTTTAAAATTAATTAAAGGTTCTAATTTACTAATTCTGACTTCCACTAAAACGTGCCGAATCCATAACGATTGGATAAAAGTTCGTCTATTCGAAAGTTCATATAAAACGTATGAATTCCACCCGATACAGTACTGAAATTATTTATTGACGAGTCATAAGCGTAACCAATAGACAAATTGTTTTCAAATCGGTATCCGAAAAAACCTCCAAAACTGGATGTTGGCTGAACGTTCATCCCTAACAATATATTTTTTTTATAATCTAAATTTAAAGAAATCAAATTGGCTATTGGTGCCCCAGCTGTAACTCTGGTTAAAATATTTGGAATTAAATAAATCTCATTTTGTAAATCAAATTTGTAACCAGCAGTCAAAAAGTAGTTGGGTTTTGAGTTTGCAATTGAAATTTGAGAACCCGTAATGTATTTAGTTTTTAACAGATTTGGAATCGAAACACCGATATAACCGCTTGGGTTAGACAAGTAAAAACCAGCTCCTACAATTGGCGAATATTGGTTCAAGCTACCGTCAAAAATACCCGCTTCTTGAGGGTTTTCTATGGTTAGTAAGCGGTAGTCTAAATTAAAATTATTTAACCCCGCCTTTAATCCTAAATTCAAACTCAGCTCGTCATTTAAGAATATGTTGTATGCAAAATTACCTACAATTTGATTTTCTTGAACTGGTCCTAATTTATCACTAGTAATATTCACTCCTACTCCTATTTCGCGTTGGATCACATTAGAATGCGCCGAGAAAAATATTGTTTTTGGAGCACCCTCGAAACCAACCCATTGTGAACTATAAATCCCTGTAATACTAAGTCCGTCAAAGGCGCCCGCATAGGCAGGATTGTATTGCAGCGGATTGTAACTAAATATTGAAAGCTTAGGATCCGATTGTGAAAAAACCAATACGCTAACTAGTAAATTAAATGCAATTATATACTTTTTCATAGGGACCCTTAGTTATTATTATTAATGTATAAAAATGATTTCAAATCTGTGTATTTTCCTCGATAAGAGTCAAAATATTTCAAAAGAAAATAATAGGTCCCTGTTGGTAAATCACTATCCTTTTGGTATACACCACTCACATTGGCTCTTCCTTTGAAGGTGTTGTTATCATTATTATAATATTCTGTTTTCCAAACTATTTCTCCAAAACGATTGTAAATTTCTATTTGGTTAATTGGGAAATTCTCAATGTTTTCAATTTTCAAATTATCATTTAAACTATTATCATTTAAAGTCAATAAATTATTGGCAACCAATTGGCAATTGATAATTGTAATTTGAACCATTTGTCTAATTGGGCTTTCACAACCCGTGTTAGCATTATAAATCGCAGCATACAAATTTTGACTGGACGTAAATACATAGCTACCCAACAATGGCGTTCCTCCACTTGCAGAAGAATACCAAACGATATTCAAGCCATTCGTTTTAATATCGGCAAGAGTTTTTAAATCTGTACTACAAAACGTTTGATCAGTCAATGTTGACGGCGTATTTTCAAGTAGTACCGTCGCTAAAACTGCCAATCTTCCATTACTTGAACAACCAGTTACAGCATCAAATTGTGAAGCGTAATAGGTAGTTGAACCCACTGGTAAATTGGTGGTTATAGGCAAAGGCGTTGAACTTGTGAGTGAACTAAACCAATTGACGTTAGCTGGCGTCACCACAATATTCTGCAAAGTAGGATAAATATTAGCACAGAAAGTTTGCGTAATGGCTCCCGTTGGCGGCAGCGGCAATGGATTAACAGTAATCGTCATTGTTGCCGTAGTTGCGCAAAGCCCTGCAGTTGGTGTGAATGTGTACGTTGTGGTTGCTGTATTATTCATTGCTGGCGACCAAGTTCCTGTGATACTATTCGTTGAAGTGGTAGGCAATGCGGCTAACGTTGCACCAGCACAAATTGGGGTCACTTGCGTAAATGTTGGTGTGATATTCGGGTTCACGGTAATGGTCATTGTTGCCGTTGTAGCACACTGACGAGCTATTGGCGTAAAAGTATACGTTGTCGTTGCCGTATTATTCATTGCTGGCGACCATGTTCCATTAATACCGTTCGTTGAACTAGTTGGCAAAGGCAATAAATCTGCTCCCGAGCAAATCGCTGCCACTTGCGTAAATGTTGGAGTGATAATTGGGTTCACCGTAATGGTCATTGTTGCTGTTGTTGCACATTGACCTGCAGTTGGTGTGAATGTATACGTTGTCGTTGCAGTATTGTTTAGCGCCGGCGACCAAGTTCCCGTAATATTATTGGTTGAAGTCGTTGGCAATGCCGTTAACGTTGCTCCGTTACAAATTGCAGCTACTTGCGTAAATGTAGGAGTGATATTTGGGTTCACCGTAATTGTCATTGTAGTTGTAGTCGCGCATTGACCTGCTGTTGGCGTAAAGGTATACGTTGTGGTCGCAGTATTGTTAATTGCTGGCGACCAAGTTCCTGTGATACTATTGGTTGATGTAGTTGGCAAAGCCGCTAACGTTGCTCCATTACAAATTGCAGCTACTTGCGTAAATACAGGAGTGATATTCGGGTTTACCGTAATCGTCATTGTAGCTGTAGTCGCACATTGACCTGCTGTTGGTGTAAAGGTATACGTTGTCGTTGCTGTGTTATTCAACGCTGGCGACCAAGTTCCTGTGATACTATTGGTTGAAGTCGTTGGCAATGCCGCTAACGTTGCTCCATTACAAATTGCAGCTACTTGCGTAAATGCTGGAGTGATATTTGGGTTCACCGTAATCGTCATTGTTGCCGTAGTCGCGCATTGACCTGCTGTTGGTGTAAAAGTATAGGTTGTTGTTGCCGTATTGTTCAACGCTGGCGACCAAGTTCCAGTGCTACTATTCGTTGAAGTGGTTGGCAATGCCGCTAACGTTGCTCCATTACATATTGCAGTTACTTGCGTAAATGCTGGAGTGATAATTGGGTTTACCGTGATGGTCATTGTTTTTCTACACGTCACACCATTAACCGTTACATCACACCAGTAGGTAGTTGTAGCAGTTGGGCTTGGGTTGATGGATGCGGTTGTGGCTCCAGTTGACCAAAGGTAAGTTGGTGCAGCAGTATAAAGTTGGGTGATTTCTGATTGTGAAAGTGCTCTATTCCAAATTGAAACATTATCAATATCGCCTTTATAATAATTTGTAATTTGATTACCACCTTGAAATGAATTATGTATCAGTCGAGCTCCAATAGATAATGGGGCACCAGTATTTAGTAAATTATTATTTAAAACATAAGAATTTTGTAAAGTTCCATTTAAATAATAATCGCAAGAAGTTCCATTACGCACAACTATTATATGATTCCATTGATTAGTCATTCCTAGACTATTAGAAACTAGATCAGCACTTTGAGGATGTATAGGCCCGCTAAATTCTAGTGCAAAATGATTTATTGAATTACCATAATTTGAAATTCCATAAGCAAAATCACTGTAACTAACAAAGGGTTGATGTTGAGTTCCTTGACCAATTATTTCTGCTCCAATCGGGGGATGTCCAGTTGATGTATTTGTTTGAATATCTGTTGCATTTTTATACCAAAACTCAGTAGTCAATGTGTTATTTAAAATAACTGAATTACATTGAATATAATTACTTACCCCATCAAAACTATAAGCACTATTCGCATTCCCAAAACGGTCAGTGGTTAAAGTTGCTCCATTAACGGTTCCGTTGTTTGCATTTCCAGAAACATCATTTGCATTACCATTAAATGGCCAATAACCAACTAAACCGGTTTGTAAATTGGTTGGTAAATTTCCATTTTGTGCTACGGTTGCAGTGGTGCTTGCAGTTAAAGACACTGGTGTTCCACTACAAACTGTTGTTGCACTAGCCGTAATTTGTGGGTCGTTTAATGTTACAGTTACTGCTAATCTGGTAGAACTTTCACAAGCGTTTAGGGTTTGCGAAGCATAATAAGTAGTCCCATTTACTAACACTGTTGTAGTAGCCAAAGCTATTCCTCCAGTTGCCGCTGCATACCACTGAATTCCTGTTCCTGTAGCCGTTAAATCTGCTACAGTTGGCGCTGGTGTTGCACAGAAAGTTTGAGTTGCTGTTCCAGTTGGGGCTGGTGGAGGAGTACAAGAATTTAAACTTATTCCAAAACCAGAAGTATTAATTCCATATAAACTTACTGGCCAAGATGGACTTACATTATTCGGTTTTATCCAAAACTCTAATGTAATGTTACTTGTAGGTAAACTTTGATTGATTTGAATGCGTGAATTTATACCGTTAAACAAAACAGAATTCCCAAATTTTCCTGTAGAAGAAGAAGTATTAAAACCTATCCCATTTTGCCCGGAACTGCCTATTATTGAACTAGTATCAGCTTCATCTAAATGCCATAATCCTATTGTATTAATGTCATTTACAAAAGGAAGATTATTATTATAATGATTAAAAATCTCGGAAGAAGTTCTAACAATATTTGAATAACGAACTTCATCAATATTACCACTAAAAAACTGAGAATAAGACGTGAAAAATACAGCACCTAATTCAATTTTACTCCAACTATAAGGCAAATTTTGCCAAGTTCCTGAGTAAATCAATTGACCATTTTTATAGAAATTTCCATCATTATTAGACCCCTTTGTAATTACTATATAAGACCATTCATTATTATTTAAATTAGTTGATGATGAAGTTATATGTATTGCATTACCCAAAAGCTGAGAATAGGTAATGTTAATAACAAATAACAAAGGAATTAATAATAAATTTTTCATGAAATAACAACTTAAATGTTTAGTATGTAAAAATAATAAAAATAAATTATAATTAAAGATTAGCTTAGTTAACGTAACAATTAATTATTAAACGATTAATAAATCATAAATTTATTCATAATTAACATAATTCCAAGAAAATACACTTTTATATTATTAATTCACTTTTTAGTTATATTCTTCCTTATGGCGTGCCCTCGTTTAGT
>RFPP01000053.1 GCA_009926065.1 Flavobacteriaceae bacterium | reverse complement strand
CTCCATCTTCACCAACCAACCCCGCTCTGTCCAAACAGAAAATAACTGGAAGATTTTGCAAAGCTACATCATGAATAACTTGGTCGTAGGCGCGCTGTAAAAACGTAGAATAAATATTGCAAAAAACAATCATTCCTTGGGTTGCCATTCCTGCTGCTAAAGTTACCGCGTGTTGTTCGGCAATTCCAACATCAAAAGCGCGTTTTGGAAACTCATCCATCATGAATTTTAAGGAACTTCCTGAAGGCATTGCAGGTGTAATTCCGATTATTTTTTCATTGGCTTTAGCCAAATCTAAAATTGTTAATCCAAAAACGTCTTGGTATTTTGGGGGTAAATGCTGTTCCGATTTTGGAATGATATCTCCCGTGATTTTATCAAATTTCCCTGGTGCGTGGTATTGCACTTGGTTGTCTTCTGCTTGTTGAAGTCCTTTCCCTTTTGTAGTAATAATGTGAAGAAACTTTGGTCCTTTTATTTTTTGTAATCGTTTTAATTCTTTCAAAACTGCATAAATATCGTTTCCATCAATTGGACCAGAATAATCAAAATTTAGGGATTTGATCATATTGTTCCCCTTCGGATTTTTCCCTTCTTTGACTGCAGTTAAATAGTTTTTCAAGGCACCAACACTTGGATCAATTCCAATGGCATTATCGTTCAGAATAACCAATAAATTGGCATCGGTAACTCCGGCGTGATTCAAACCTTCAAACGCCATTCCGGAAGCTATTGAGGCATCGCCAATAACCGCAATATGTTGTTTGTTGAAATCACCTTTTAAATTCGAGGCAATTGCCATTCCTAAAGCAGCTGAAATTGAAGTTGACGAATGTCCAACACCGAAGGTGTCAAAATGACTTTCACTCCGTTTTGGGAAACCTGATATCCCTTTCAGTTGTCGGTTGGTATGAAAATTATCTCTTCTACCGGTAAGGATTTTGTGGCCATAGGCTTGGTGACCCACATCCCAAACTAACAAATCATTTGGCGTGTCAAAAATATAATGTAGAGCGATGGTTAATTCTATAACGCCCAAACTTGCTCCCAAATGTCCTTCTTTTACAGCTACAATATCAATAATAAAATCGCGCAACTCTTGAGCCAATTGAGGAAGTTGCCCTTCGTCAAGAAGCCGTAAATCGGATGGAGAATTGATATTTGAAAGTAAATTGTTTGACATTATGCAAATGTACGATTTGAAATTGTATTTTTACAATCGATAAAAAGTTGTTTCTCAAAGATTCACGAAAATAAAACGAAGATTCACAAATAGTTAGTAATTTGTGATTTGTAACTACTATTATGGAAAACCCTTTCAGTGACGAATATTTCATGAAAAAAGCTTTGCAGGAAGCGGAATTGGCTTTTGAAAAAGGCGAAATCCCTGTGGGCGCTTTGATTGTAGTTGATAATAAAATAATTGCGAGAACACATAATCTTACTGAACTTTTGAATGATGTTACCGCTCATGCAGAAATGCAAGCCATTACTTCAGCGGCAAATTTCCTTGGCGGAAAATACTTAACGGGTTGTACGTTGTATGTTACTTTAGAACCTTGCCAAATGTGTGCTGGCGCCTTGTATTGGAGTCAGATTTCAAAAATTGTTTTTGGCGCAAGTGATGAACATCGAGGTTTTGAAAAAATGGGAACACAATTGCATCCTAAAACAACAGTGGTGCGAGGAGTTTTGGCGGAGGAAGCGGCCAACTTAATGAAGTTGTTTTTTGCGGGGAAAAGGAAGTGATATTAATTCCTCAGATCCCTAGCCCGGATAGAAGGGAAAATCCCGAGCTTTTTAGCGAGAATTTGGAATGATAGCCGGAATAGCTTCAAAAAAAAATATTGCTTTTTACTCGCAAAAACCAGGGAATACAAAAAACCTCTATTCAATTGAGTAGGTTTTTTTATTTATTTTTCTTCTTTTATGAGATAAATATAAACTGGAAAGTGGTCGCTAAAGCCTACCTCGTTTATTGAATGTCTAAGTGGATATCCTTTGTATTGGCCGGTGGTTTGTATCATAAAGGGTTTATTGTAAATACCCGCTTTCCAATATCTGTAGGACGAATAGTCTTTTTTAATTAATGTTTCGGACACCATTATTTGGTCGAAAATATCTCCGGCATCTCTATAAAAAAGGGAAGCGTTTCCATCTTTCGCCATTTGTTCGAAGGGATTATAAACTCCGAATTGTTTTACTTCTTCCTTTTTTAATTTTGCGCCAATCCCTTCTTTTACACTTTTATTGTAGGTGCCATCATTTAAATCTCCCATGATGATTATTTTGGCATTGGGATTAATTTTGTAGATAGAATCCATTATTTTTTTATTCAATCTTCCGGCTGCTTCTCTAAAAGGGCTGCTCTTTTTTTCACCTCCTGATCTTGATGGCCAGTGATTTACAATAACATTTACCTCATCGCCATCCAGCATTCCGGTTACTAATAATACATCTCTAGTGTAAACTCTGTTGTCGATTGCAACCTCGTTTTTGTCACTATCGGCTTTATCTTCAGCGGTTTCTCCGGTATTTTTCTCAACAATTTTAGAATCGTTTCTATAGATTAGCAAAGGTATATTAACGGAGCTTGTAGGTTTAAAATGTTTTTTTTGATATAAAAGCGCCACGTCTATTCCACGTTTATCGGGAGAGTCATAGTGCACAATTCCGTAATCGTTTACGGCAAGTTTAGGTTGTTTTACTAAATCTTCCAAAACACCTCTGTTTTCAATTTCTGAACCTCCAATTAATGTTGGAGAATTTGGGTTTTCACCTGTTCCAATTTCAGAAAGTACTCTTGCAAGATTTTCTAATTTTTTTCTATATTTTTCTGAAGTCCAATTTTGAGCTCCATTTGGCAACCATTCTTCATCAAAATTTGGATTATTAATAGTATCAAATAAATTCTCTAAATTATAGAAAGCAACCGTATGAACTGAAAATTTCTTTTGTTGCGCATTGGAAAAGCCAATCGTAAATAACAGACAGAGAAGTGTGATTTTATTTTTTAAGTTCATAGGTTCTGAGTTTTATTTACCGAAATTTAAATTAGTAGGATTACAAATGTAAAAATATAATTAAAGATTAATACTATTACTATATTAAGAAATTTTAAATTACTTTAATTATTATAAAAAAAAATAACTAAGATCATTAATAAAATCCTTTGTTAAATAATGATTTTATTTTTTTTTGTAGTTTATTATTATTTAAAAACCAATATTTTTAACAGATACTTTTTGGTTTTTGAATTTTGTAACTTAATTTCTCGTAAATTTGTAAGCCTTATTTTCTATTTTAAATTAAAATGGGGATAATTTTAAAAATATTATATGAAAAAACTTGTTATTAGTGTCTTATTTGTAATGCAAGTATTTTTTGTTTTTGCTCAAGATATTTCTGGAGTTTCTGGAAAAGTAATAGATGCTAAAACAAAAAAACCATTACAAAATGCCATTGTCTCTATTCAAAATTCAAATTTAACACAACTCACAAACGAGGAGGGTAAATTTACATTTGAATCTGTGGTTATTGGAAGCCAATTAGTTCAAATTAAAAGTATCGGTTATAAAGATCAACTGCTTTCAGTTGAAATTGTCCTAGGTAAAATATTAGATTTAGGTAACATTATATTAGAATCTGATATTACTGAAGAAAGACAATTAAGTTTAATTACTATTACTGATTCCGACTTAGGGGATGACAACAGTGGTTCAGAAAGCACATCTAGTTTACTTCAGGCCTCTAGAGATGTATTTCAACAAGCAGCAGCTTTTAACTGGGGTCAAGCTCGTTTTAGAATGAGAGGTATAGATAATGAATATGGTGTTACCATGATAAATGGAATTTCCATGAACAAAATTTATGACGGAAGGCCTCAATATAGTAATTGGGGGGGATTGAATGATGCAACGCGAATTCAAGAGTTTACTAATGGTTCTGCCCCTTCTGATTATACATTTGGAGGAATTCTAGGAACTAATGAAATTAATACAAGAGCTTCTTTATATCGTCCTGGTAATAGAGTTTCATTTGGTGGAACCAATACCAATTATACGGGTAGAATCATGGGAACTGTGGCTTCAGGTATGCGAAGTGACGGATGGGCTTATACCATTTCAGCCTCTAGACGTTGGGCGCAAGAAGGGTATTTCCAAGGGACAAATTATAGTGCAAACTCCTTTTTTGCATCCGTAGAAAGAAAAATTACCAAAAATAACAGTTTAAATTTTACAGCTATTTTGGGACAAAACAGTAGAGGTAAAAATTCCCCTAATACTCAAGAGGTAACTCGCCTTGGAGGTGAAAGATACAATTCATTCTGGGGTTGGCAGGATGGTGAAAAAAGAAATTCTAGGGTTAAAACTGTGGAAGAACCAATATTTATTTTAAGTGATTACTGGAAACTATCATCAAAAACCAATTTGAATATCAATGTGGCTTTTCAAACAGGAAAAATCGGAAATAGTAGAATTGATTTTCAAGGAGTAAATAATCCTGATCCTACCTATTATAGAAACTTGCCTAGTTATTACATTTCATTATATGAAAATGATCCTGCAACTGTAACGCTTCAAAATCCTGCTGCATATCTTCCTGGAGGATTAGGTGGTATTAGTTTATACAACCCTAATGATCCTACAAATCCAGCTTACATTGGATCGTTAAATGCAAATTTTTTAAATAATAAACAAATAGATTGGACCTCAATGTATCGTGCTAATTCAATTAGTGGAACAAGTAAGTATGTTTTATTTGAAGACCGTACCGATGATACTCAAGTGGTAGCTAATTCAATATTAAGCTCACAACTTTCAGATAATATTATTTTAAATGCCGGCGGAAGTTTCACTAGGTTGAAATCGCACAATTTTAAAAATATGCTTGATTTGTTAGGCGGTAGCGCTTTTTACGATATAAATATATTTGGCGTTGGCGATCAACAACAATCTGATTTAAATAATCCAAATAGAATGATTGGAAAAGGAGATACTTATGGTTATAATTATAATTTATTTACAACAAAAATTGATGCCTTTACCCAATTTAAGTTCGTTTACAAAAAAGTTGATTTCTATTTAGCGCAATCATTTTCTCGTTCTGAATATGAAAGACAGGGTTTATATAGAAACGGCTTCTACTCTAATAATTCATTCGGTTATAGTCCTAAAAAAGTGTTTGATAATTTTGGGTTTAAAGGAGGTTTCACCTATAAAATTTCTGGACGTCAATATCTAACTTTTAATGGCCTTTATATGACTAAAGCTCCAAGTTTAAGAAACGTATTTAACAACGCCCGTGTTTCCAATAATGTTACTGATGGCGTTGCTAATGAAACTGTTTCAAGTGCGGATGCGAGCTATATAATTTCATCTCCTAAATTAAAACTAAGATTTACTGCTTTTTATTCTAAAATTCAAAATCAAACTGAAACCTCTTTCTTTTTTGGAGACGGTGCAGGAATTGATGATCCGGCAACTGATGCAAATGAAAGTAATGTATTTGTAGCTGAGACAGTTACTAATTTAGACAAGAGAAATATAGGAATTGAATTTGGTGCTGAATATCCAATTACTTCAACCTTAAAAGTGACAACAAGTATTGCTTATGGTGATTATATTTTTGATAGTAATCCAAATGTTAAAGTAAGTTCTGATGCTGCAGCAACAATTGATAACCCGATGCCATTAAATGATTATGGTCAATCTAAACTAAAAAATTACAAACAATCAGGTATGCCACAAGCAGCTGCGTCTTTTGGAATCGAATATAGAGACCCTAAATTTTGGTGGATTGGCGCTAATGTAAATTACCTTGCTAATAATTATATTGATGTTGCTCCAATTACCCGAACTGATCGCTTTTTTACTGACCCGTTAGGAGTAAATAACAACCCATTTCCAGAGGCAACTCAAGCTAGAGCAAACGAATTGCTAAAGCAAGAAAAATTTGATAATTTTGCTTTGTTGAATTTAGTTGGTGGAAAATCTTGGAAAGTTGGAGATAACACCTTTGGATTCTTTGCAAGTGTAAATAATGTTATGAATATAATATACAAAACTGGCGGATTTGAACAAGCAAGAAACTCTAACTATAGACAATTAAACCAAGACGTTTCAAGTGGAAGTCCCGCATTTGGGCCTAGGTATTTTTATG
Organism: Flavobacteriaceae bacterium; assembly: GCA_009926065.1. Lineage (GTDB taxonomy): Bacteria > Bacteroidota > Bacteroidia > Flavobacteriales > Flavobacteriaceae > Flavobacterium. The sequence goes on along the minus strand of RFPP01000053.1, from coordinate 2,808 downwards.
GTTTTGGAAGAACCTATTTTCTTAATTTATACATCAATTTCTAATAAAATTTAATAACAATAATATGAAATCAATAATTTTAAAATCAGTATTTTTTGGTATTCTTTCTACAGGATTATTTATCAGTTGTGTGAAAGACGAGTTTGGAACCCCTACCCTCGGTGATTGTTCAGAAACTTCATTGGTAAAAAATAGAGAAGTTTCTCAAATTACAGCGGGAGCAGTTGTTGCATTGCACACCAATATTGTGCCTGGAGTTTCAGACATTATTGAAGCCTATGTAACTTCTAGCGATATAGCAGGTAATTTTTATAAATCAATTTCATTTCAAACTTTGGATGGTTCAAGAGCATTTAGTATTCCTGTTGATGCCTCTTCTACATTTATTAATTATGAACCTGGAAGAAAAGTTCTAATAAAAATGGATGGTTTGTACAAGGATATAAAGTATGATGGAATGAGAATTGGTGGTCTTTATGCTAACTCTTCTGGGGGGGCAGAAGTTGGAAGAATGACAGAAACAGATTTTAAAGCCTCGGTAAACCGTACTTGTACTGTTGTAAATGAAGATCAATTAGTTCAAAGAGTAACTATTGAACAAGCTATTAGTGGCGGAACTTACTTGAATAAATTAATTGAACTTGATAGAGTTCAGTTTATTGATAATGATATTATAAATAATAGTACTTATTATGATCCAAATCCGTCAAATCCAAATACAATCGGTGGAGCAACAAATCGTAGAATTCAAGATTTTAATGGAAGTTCTGTAATTTTTAGAACCAGTGGATATGCTAACTTTGCTTCTAAACTAGTAGCAACTGGAAGTGGAAAAATTAGAGGGATCATGACAAAATACAACAGCGATTACCAATTTATGGTAAGAACTGAAAATGATATCAAATTAACATCTCCAAGATTTTCTCCTTTATTAAATGAAACTTTTGATGGAGGTTTAGCTGCTTGGACTGCATTTAGTGTAACTGGTGCTGAAGTTTGGACGCATAGTACAATATATGGAAATCCTGGCTCAATGGCAAAAATGTCTGGTTATTCAACTACCAATAGAACAAATGAAGATTGGTTGATTTCGCCAGTTCAAAATTTATCATCCCTAACAACTGCTACTTTAAATTTTGACAACGCCTATAAATTTACCGGGGATCCAATAGTAGTTTTAGTATCAAGAAATTACTCTGGTTCTGGAAGTCCTTATGCCGCCGGGGTAACTTGGACAACAATTACTGGAGCAATTCTTTCTCCGGGTAATTATGTATGGACAAATTCAGGTAATTTATCATTAAATTCATTTGTAGGCACAGGAAACAGTACTGTATATGTAGCATTTAAATATACTTCATCAACTTCTGCAGCATCAACTTGGGAAATTGATAACGTAAAAATTACAGGAAACTAAACTCCTGAACTTATAAATAAAAAAAAGAGCAACTATTATGTGGCTCTTTTTTTTATGCATTTTTTTTATAATATTTACATAAAATTTAGAACTATTTTGTACTTTTCAATTGAATTATAAATTTTAAGAATGATGATTAAATTTTCATTTAAGTCTTTGTTATTACTCCTAACTTTTACTTATGGTATCAATGTGACTTTTGCCCAAGATATATTAGTAAACTCGCTAAAAGTTAATGCAAGTGATAAAAGTAAAGAGAGTTTTAAATTTAGTGATGTAATCAACCTTTCAAATACTTCCATAAAAAATCAAGGTTCTTCTGGAACTTGTTGGAGTTACTCAGGAAATTCTTTTTTAGAATCTGAAATGATTCGAATTGGAAGACAACCGGTTGAATTATCCCAAATTTTTACTGCAAGAAATGCTTATGTTGAAAAGGGGATAAATTATGTAAGAATGCATGGCGCTGTTACTTTGGGAGATGGAGGATCATTACACGATGTAACCAATATGTTAAAAAAATATGGTGCAGTACCACAAGAAATTTATACCGGTTTGAATTACGGAACTACTAAAAACAAATTTGCTGAAATGGCTGCTTTAACAGAAGGTTTATTGGTTGCTGCAGTAAAAAATCCTAACGGTGAATTAACACCTAACTGGATTAAAGCATATGAAGCGGTAATTGATTCATATTTAGGTCAGGTCCCTCAGAATTTTAATTACAAAGGTAAAAATTTTACCCCTCAATCGTTTGCAAAAGAAGTAGTTGGGTTAAATCCTGATGACTATATTGAATTTTCATCTTATTCTAATGCCCCTTATTATTCTAAAACTATGTTAATGGTTCCAGATAATTGGTCTTTTGATTTAATTTATAACGTACGTTTAAATGACTTAACAGATATTATTGACAATGCCTTAAAAAATGGTTATACCGTTGCTTGGGCTACCGATGTTAGTGAAAAAAGTTTCAGTTGGAAAAACGGAATTGCTTATGTGCCTACCAAAAAAGTAGATGATATGACTCCTGAAGAAAAAGAAAATATGTTCAATGGCCCAATGCCTGAAATGGAAATTACTGAAGAATTGCGTCAAAAAGCATTTGATAATTATCAAACTACTGATGATCATGGAATGCATATTGTGGGGCTTTCTAAAGACCAAGATGGAAAAGAATATTATATAGTTAAAAACTCATGGGGCACTGCAAACGACTATAAAGGCTATCTCTATGTAACTAAAAACTATATTAAATATAAAACTACTGCATTAATGGTAAATAAAGGGGCAATCCCTGCTGGGATAGCTAAAAAAATGGGGATATAATTGATTTCTTACCGTTTAATAAAAAAATCCCACTCAAAAAAGAATGGGATTTTTTATTTTTA
>RFPP01000052.1 GCA_009926065.1 Flavobacteriaceae bacterium | reverse complement strand
CCGCGATAAGGAATTGGTGCCAAATAAGGCGAATCGGTTTCTAAAACGAGGTGCTTCAAGTCGATTTTATTGATAAACTGATCTATTTTGCCATTTTTGAAAGTTACCACCCCTCCTATTCCCAATTTCATATTGTAGGAAATGGCTTGTAATGCTTGCTCGTAGGTTCCTGAAAAGCAATGAAAAATCCCAAATAAATCTTCTGATTTCTCTTTTTCTAATATTTCAAATATCTCATCGAAAGCCTCACGACAATGAATTACAATAGGTAATTTATATTTTTTTGCCAATTGGATTTGTCTTCTGAAGGCTATTTGTTGTTCTTTTAAATGGGTTTTATCCCAATATAAATCAATGCCGATTTCGCCTATTGCCACGAATTTTCTGTTTGCCAATTCCTGTTCTACAATTTGCAATTCGTCCAAATAATTTTCCTTTACATACGCTGGGTGCAAACCCATCATCAAAAAAACATTCTCGGGATAGTCGGATTCTAAAGCATACATACTTTGGATATAATTAGAATCTATTGCGGGAATAAAAAAACGGGTTACGCCAGCATTTATGGCACGTTGCATCATTTCGTTACGATCTATGTCGAATTCTTTAGAATATAAATGGGTATGCGTATCTGTTATTGTCATTTTAATTTTTCAAAAAAACAAAGGTACTATTTTGATTGGTTTTGAATTCAATTTACAAATAAAATCCCGTTTAGTTTCTAAACGGGATTTATATATCTTGTTATTCAAATATTACAATTCAAATGCTTTTTTTGGATTGTTATCACATAACAATTCTACTGGGTTTTCTAATGCTTCTTTAACGGCAACTAAAAACCCAACCGACTCACGTCCGTCGATTATTCTATGGTCATACGATAAAGCAACATACATCATTGGATGAATTTCAACTTTACCGTTTACCGCAATAGGACGTTCAATAATATTATGCATTCCTAAAATCCCTGATTGTGGTGGGTTGATAATTGGCGTACTCAACATACTTCCAAAAACGCCTCCATTGGTAATCGTGAAAGTTCCACCCGTCATATCGTCAACGGTAATTTGTCCGTCACGGGCTTTTAGAGCTAATCTTTTTATTTCTGCTTCAATTCCTCTGAAAGTTAAGTTTTCGGCATTGCGAACTACAGGAACCATTAATCCTTTTGGTCCAGAGACGGCAATTGAAATATCGCAAAAATCATATCCAATTTTGTAATCTCCATCCATCATAGAATTTACATCTGGGAATAAAGCTAAAGCTCTGGTTACTGCTTTGGTAAAAAATGACATATAACCTAAACCTACTCCGTCATGTTTTGCTTTGAATGCATCTTTATATTCATTGCGCAACGTGTTTATTGGTGTCATATTCACCTCGTTAAAAGTGGTTAACATTGCGGTATCATTTTTTGCTGCTACTAATCTCTCCGCTACTTTACGACGCAACATTGATAATTTTGTTCTTTCTATACCTCTAGGTCCATCTCCAGTTGGAGTTCCCATTGAAGGTACTGCATTAATTGCATCTTCTTTTGTTATTCTACCGTCCTTTCCTGAACCAATAATGGTTGAAGTTTGAATATTTTTTTCGTCCAATATCTTTCTCGCTGCTGGTGAAGGTGCTCCAGCCGCATATGTTGAAGCTGCAGGAGTGGGTCTAACTTCAGCTACTGGTTTTGGTGCTTCAACTTCTTTTGTGTTTACTGCTGCAGATGCTGTTCCAGAAGGCTTTCCTTCGGTATCAATTAAACAAACTACTGCTCCAACTGATACAGTATCTCCTTCTTCTGCTTTCAAAGTGATGGTTCCACTTACCTCAGCAGGTAATTCAAGAGTTGCTTTGTCAGAATCTACTTCAGCAATAGCTTGGTCTTTTTCTACATAATCGCCATCTTTTACTAACCAAGTTGCTATTTCAACTTCTTTTATTGATTCTCCCGGAGAGGGAACTTTCATTTCTAAAATCATAATTTTTTGTTTAAGGTTTGAATTGTTTAAAGTTTAAAGTTCTATAACAGCAACTTTAAACCTTAAACTTTAAACTATTTTCTTATCTAAATAAATTTTTATCAAATACCATTTTTATTGCATCGGCATGTCGGCGTTTTGCCCTGGTATAACTTCCTGATGCTGGAGCAGCATATTCTCTTAAAGAGGCTAATCTCCATTTTACCAGGTCAAAATTCATCAGCATATAGCTATAAGCTCCCATGTTTTTTGGTTCTTCTTGTGCCCAAACAAAATCATCAGCATTTGGATATTTTGCAATAATTTCTTTCAATTGTTCTGCTGGAAAAGGGAATAACTGCTCGATTCTAACAACTGCTACATCTTTTCTACCATTATTTTCTCTCTCAGCAGTAATGTCGTAATAAAATTTTCCGGTACAGAAAACCAATGTTTTAATGTCTTTCTTATTTACGGTTGCATCATCGATAGTTTCTTGGAAACATCCATTTTCGAAATCTTCAATTGGCGAAACTACTCTTGGATCACGCAATAAACTTTTTGGTGAAAACACAATAAGCGGCTTACGGAAATTGGTTTTCATTTGTCTTCTCAAAAGGTGAAAGAAATTGGCTGGCGTTGTACAATCGGCAACATACATGTTATTTCTAGCACAAAGTTGTAAATAACGCTCCATTCTGGCAGACGAGTGTTCCGCTCCTTGATTTTCATATCCGTGAGGCAATAAAAGTACAATTCCATTTTGATTGTTCCATTTATCTTCACCACAAGAAATGTATTGATCCATCATAATTTGTGCTCCATTACTGAAATCTCCAAATTGAGCCTCCCAAATGGTTAATGTTTTTGGACTTGCTAATGCATATCCATAATCAAATCCTAAAACTCCGTATTCTGATAAAAGGGAATTGAAAACGTTGAATTTTCCTTTTTTACCTTCAATATTATTCAATAAAATAACTTCTTCCTCAGAATTCTCTACTTTGATTACTGCATGTCGGTGTGAGAAAGTTCCTCGTTCCACATCTTGTCCTGAGATTCTAACGTTATACCCTTCCTGTAATAGTGACCCGTAAGCTAAATGTTCGGCCATAGACCAATCTAATTTATTAGTTTCGAAATACATGGTCTTTCTATCGTTTATTAATTTTTGAATTTTACTAATAAACTTTTTATCTGCAGGCAAATTACAAACCGCATTGGCAATATTGGTAAGTCCTTTTTTGCTGTAGGAAGTATCTACTTTTTCAAGCATTTGAACGTTAGTCACTTGTTCGAAACCCAACCACTCGTTTTGCATGAAAGGAGTAATTATGGTAAGGTTTTTTTTACGAGATTTCTCTAAATTATCTTCTAATTTATTTTTGTAATCTACTTCTAATCCCTTGATGTAATTAGCGTCAATAACTCCTTCGTCAATAAGTTTTGCAACATAAATATCTCTTGGATTTTTATGGTTTGCAATGATTTTATACAATAATGGTTGTGTAAATCTAGGTTCATCGCCTTCATTATGCCCGTATTTTCTATACCCTAATAAATCTATAAATACGTCGCTGCCAAATTGCATTCTGTAATCTAATGCAAAAAGCATTGCATGTACAACTGCTTCTGTATCGTCTGCATTTACATGTAAAACTGGTGATAAAGTCACCTTTGCAACGTCTGTACAATAGGTCGAAGAACGAGCATCAAGGTAATTGGTTGTAAAACCGACTTGATTATTAATAACAATATGAATGGTCCCTCCCGTTTTGTACCCGTCTAATTGGGACATTTGAATAATTTCATAAACAATACCTTGTCCGGCAACTGCAGCGTCTCCGTGAACAGCAATTGGCAATACTTTTGAGAAATCATCTGGGAAGTATTTGTCTTGTTTTGCTCTAGTAATTCCTTCAATTACGGCACCTACTGTTTCTAAATGAGAAGGATTTGGAGCTAAATTGATATTGATTTTTTTTCCACTTCTTGTTTTCCTATCAGAGGTTAAGCCTAAATGGTATTTAACATCTCCATCGAAATATTCTTGATCGTAATCTTTTCCATCAAATTCGGAGAAAATATCCTGTGTCGATTTTCCGAAGATGTTGGCTAATATATTCAAACGTCCACGGTGTGCCATTCCCATTACAAATTGTTCTACACCTTTTTCAGCAGCCGCTTCAATTAATGCATCTAAACCAGGGATAATTGATTCTCCTCCTTCTAATGAAAAACGTTTTTGTCCAACATATTTTGTATGTAAAAAATTTTCAAAAGAAACCGCTTCATTTAACTTATTTAATATCAATTTTTTCTGATCGGCAGAGAAAGTAGGGGTGTTATCATTAACACCTAATTTTTCTTGTATCCATTGAATTACCTCAGGTTTTCTGATGTACATGTATTCAACACCAATGTGCTGACAGTAAATTTTATCTAAGTGAGCAATAATTTCTGTTAATGTACAAGGAGCAATATTAATTATTTTGGCAGCATCAAAAACAGTATTAAGGTCGGTTTGGCTTAAACCAAAGTTTTCTATTTCTAAAGTTGGCGTATATGTTCTTCTATCCCTAACAGGGTTTGTTTTGGTGAACAAATGTCCTCTTGTTCGGTAGGCTTCAATTAACTTTAAAACTTGGAATTCTTTTTGAAGTTTTGATGAAATTTCACTGAAATCTTGTGATTCAGAAGATCTTGAAAGAGACTCTGTTGTTATGTTCTCTCCATTTGAAGAATAAAGTCCAAAATCAAAACCTTGAAAAAAACTCCTCCATGATGGCTCAACGCTATCAGGGTTTTCTAAATATTGATCATATAGTTGTGCGAAAAATTCGGTGTGTGCTGCATTTAAAAAGGAAAACCTATCCATAATTGTTGAATGTCCTGATTTGTAAAAATAGTTACGCAAAAGTACAATAAATGAAATATAATATTAAAAAATTTAGATACTTTTATGTATAATTAATCAATTTTTTGAAATATATGAGAAAATCTTACTTTATAGACTTATCAAAAACCAATTTAACCTATTTTATATTTTTATTTTCAGGTGTATTGCATTCACAAATCATGAATAATCAAAATAATTCAAATCAAGATTTTTGGAGAAATGTTCAATTTGGTGGAGGATTTGGATTAAATATTAGCACACAATTTACAGAAGTTAATATATCTCCAGGAGCTATTTATCGTTTTAATCCAAAAGTTGCTGCTGGAATTGGAATTCAAGGGAGTTATGTTTCATCAAGAGACAGCTTTTCTTCCGCAATTTATGGAATAGGTTTGATATCTCTATTAAATCCTTTAGAGGAATTTCAAATATCTATTGAATTGGAACAATTAAGGGTAAATAGAACTTTAGTATCTACGGGGGGACCAGATATGACAAACAATTTTTGGAATACAGGTTTGTTTTTAGGAGGAGGATACAGTTCAGATAATATTGTTTTTGGTTTAAGATATAATTTGTTATTCAAAAAAACTGATTATGTTTATACTGATGCAATGATGCCTTTTATTAGGGTTTATTTTTAATTAATGGAATTAATTTACTTTTAATTAAAATTAAGATTCGCAAAGACCGTAACTTTAAAAAATATATATATTTATGAGAAAATTACTTTTAGCCCTATTATTATTTTATATTTCTATTCTTTATTCTCAAAATAAATTACTTCAATCAGGACCTATGGTTGGTTATTGCGAAATGAAAGAAGCAATGATTTGGATTCAAACCACTAAAGAAGCAACTGTTAGAATTGACTATTATGAAATAAATAATCCAAGAGAAATTTTTTCTTCTATAACAGAAAAATCTCTAAGTGAAAATGGATTTACTAATCATATAGTTTTAAATAAATTACAACCTAGTAAAAAATACCATTACGATGTTTTTCTTGATGGTGAAAAAGTCATATTGCCTTATGAAACTACTTTTTCCTCAAAAAAAATATGGCTCTATCGAGAAGACGCTCCTGATTTTACAGTAGCATTCGGAAGTTGTAATTATATTAATGAAGAAGCGCTAGATCGACCAGGAAAAGGATACGGAAGTGGATATCAGATTTTTGAAAGTATACATTCAAAAAAACCCAATATCATGATTTGGGGTGGAGACAACATTTATTTAAGAGATGCCGATTGGGATAGCAAAACAGGGATTTATCACCGCTACACACATACAAGATCTATCAAAGAAATCCAGCCTTTAATTGCAAGTGCTCAAAATTTTGCTATTTGGGACGATCATGATTTTGGACCAAATGACGGAGATCGAAGTTTTTATTATAAATATGAAACTCAAAATGCATTTAAAAACTTTTGGGCTAATAAAACCTACGGAACTGACTCCAATCAAAAAGAAGGTATTTATTCCACTTTTAATTGGGGTGATGCTCAATTTTTCTTACTTGACAATCGGTTTTTTAAATCCCCGAACGACCGCATAACTGGAGAAAGAACAATTCTTGGCAATACCCAAATGGAATGGTTAATTGACGCTTTATCAAGCTCTAAAGCTCCTTTTAAAATTATCGTTATTGGAGGACAAGTTTTGAATACTTCAGCAAGATTCGAAAATTATGAAACCTATCCGGAGGAAAAACAAAAATTGCTTTCTGAAATTGAAGCTAATAAAATAAGAGGCGTTCTATTTCTATCTGGCGACCGTCATTTTTCTGAACTATCAAAACTAAATCGTCAAAATACTTATCCATTATACGATTGGACTGTTTCGCCATTAACTTCTGGGATTGGAGATTCCTACAAAAGTGATAACAATAAAAACAGAGTGGAAGGAAGTTTGTTTGCTCAAAACAATTTTGGAATTCTCTCTTTTTCTGGAAGCAAAGCCAATCGACAGCTAAAGTTAACCTTATTCGATGTTCAAGGGAATGAACTTTGGAATAAAGTTATTACAAAGAAAGAACTAGAATAAGATAGTCTTCAATTATTTAAAGCTTATAAATCTTTACAACTTTGTACCTTTGCGTTTCAAAAAAACATTGAATAAAATGATCGAAGATAAAAACCCACAACGAACTAGTATTTCACAATTAGGTGAATTTGGACTTATAGCACATTTGACCAAAAACTTTAAAATTAATCATCCTTCTACCTTAAAAGGAATAGGTGATGATGCTGCGGTTTTGGACTTTGCCGATAAAAAAATAGTGGTTTCAACGGATTTATTAATTGAAGGTGTTCATTTTGATTTGGCTTACATGCCACTGAAACATTTGGGTTATAAAGCAGTAGTTGTCAATGTTTCCGACATTTGTGCTATGAATGCAAAAGCAACTCAAATTACTGTTTCAGTTGCAGTTTCCAATAGATTTCCTCTGGAAGCACTAGAGGAATTATTTGACGGAATTACTATTGCTTCTAAAGAATATAATATTGATGTTATAGGTGGCGATACAACCACATCACAAAAAGGAATGATAATTAGCATTACCGCAATTGGGGAAGCAGATGCAAATGAATTGGTTTACAGAAATGGTGCAAAAGAAACCAATCTTTTGGTGGTTTCAGGAGATATTGGCGCAGCTTACATGGGATTACAAGTTTTAGAACGTGAAAAGCAAGTGTTCCAAGTGAACCCAAATTCGCAGCCAGATTTAGAGGCATACACTTACTTAATTGAACGCCAATTGCGTCCAGAAGCTCGAAAAGATGTGCGTACTTTATTGCATGCCTTGGAAATAAAACCAACCGCAATGATTGATATTTCAGATGGTTTATCATCAGAGATTATTCACATTTGCAAACAATCAAAAGTGGGTTGTAATTTATATGAAGATAAATTACCACTTGACCCTCAATTGATTAATGTATGTGAGGAATTTAATATTGATGCCACAACGGTTGCAATTAATGGTGGTGAAGATTATGAATTGCTTTTTACCATTGCCATTGAAGATTTCGAAAAAATTAAAGGAAACCCAAATTTTACGATAATTGGGCACATGACACAAGAAAGTGAAGGAATTCATTTAGTTACTCGCGCCAACACAAAAATCCCATTGAAAGCCCGTGGTTGGGATTCTATTGCTGAAGAATAAAATTACACACTAATACTGATCTTAATGGTCGGTATTGCTTTTACATTAAATTTCTGTTAAATTTTAATTGAAGATAAGAAATTTAAAAACTATATCGTAATATTGCGATATGGGAACAACGAAAAAAATAGGTTTCTCTGAAGAAACAATTGAAATGTCTGAAATCCTGAAAGCATTTGGACATCCGGCTCGTTTAGAAATCGTAAAATTTTTAATCAATTCACCTAAATGTATTTGTGGTGACATTGTAGAATTCTTACCCTTGTCTCAGTCTACAGTCTCAAAACATTTATCGGAATTAAAAAAAACAGGAATAATCAAAGGCACTATTTCAGGTAATTCAATATGTTATTGCTTGAATGAAAGTACACTTAAAAAACTTCAAAGTTTTATCACTATTTTACAAACCAACAGCAGTTCTAAAGAATGTTGTTAAAAATCAAACTTCATGAACTGGAATGAATTTAAAACAAAATTGAGTGAAAATACTGAGCTTCATTTGAATTTTGAATTTGCAAAAAATCAAAAAGTAAATCCTTCTTTTCATATCACTGAAATAAAACAAGCCAACATTACTGCCGTAGATTGTGGTGGAAAAATGAATGCCTGGACAGAAGTAATTCTCCAACTTTGGGAGCCAAACACTACTGAAATTGGATGCTCAATGCAAGTTTCAAAAGCAATGTCAATTATTGATTTAGTTGAAAAAACACTGCCTATAAATCCCAATGGTATTGTAAAAATCGAATTTGGAAACGATCTTTTTGAAACGCGCCTATTGCTTCCACAAGATTTTGAAATTATAAACGACGAAATTACAGTAAAATTAGTTTCTGATAAAACACAATGCAAAGCAATCGGAAGAGGCGAATCATGTGGAACTCCAAAACCAAAACTAAAAATAACCAACCTACAAAATAGTCATTGTTACCCTGAATCGGGATGCTGTTAAAATATATTAAAATGAAAAAATTAATTATAAAATATAAAAAACCACTAATTATAACTATTGGCATTACCTTATTAAATCTCTATTTTGGATTTGATGCCAGGTTTACAATTATTAATTTATTATGGTTATTGGTATGAAAAAAATCTTAGTTCTTTGCACAGGGAATTCTTGTAGAAGTCAAATGGCACATGGTTATTTGGAATATTTTGGACAAAATAAAGTTGAAGTTTACAGCGCTGGCGTTGAAATTCATGGGCTCAATCCGTTTGCTGTTGGAATTATGTCGGAAGATGGAATTGACATTTCAAAATACACCTCCAATCATGTTGATGAATATTCCAACATCACTTTCGATTATGTAATTACTGTTTGTGATAATGCCAAAGAATCTTGCCCATTTTTCCCAACGCAAACAAAAACCATTCACCATAGTTTTGAAGATCCGTCAAAAGCATCAGGCACTGCAAAAGAACTAATTACTGAATTCCGAAAAGTAAGGGATCAAATAAAAGAATACTCTAAATCCTTTATTGAAAATTTATAATTAATAAAAAAAGGCGCTATTAATAGCGCC
>RFPP01000051.1 GCA_009926065.1 Flavobacteriaceae bacterium | reverse complement strand
CGGTTATCGCGCCTGCTTTGGGAGCAGGAGGCCGCAGGTTCGAATCCTGCCACCCCGACAATTGGACGCATAGCTCAGCTGGATAGAGCACCTGCCTTCTAAGCAGGCGGTCGAAGGTTCGAATCCTTCTGCGTTCACGCTACGGGACAAATCTAATTTTTTTAGATTTGTCCCTTTTTTTTTGCCTCGGGAAGCCTCATTAACACTGGCAATTTTCAAAAAAAACGGATTGATATCTGCGGTTCGAACTTTTTTATTGTCAAAGCGGAGTTTTTTTGGAAATATCGAACCAAGTAGTTGTCTTTTACCCTCAATTTCATATTTAATATATTGATTTTCAATATTTTCTACTTTATTTAATCCTTTTTTATACAATTCGATAACCTCCTTATCGTCTATTGCTTCAATTTCAAGCTCTTTTAATTCGTCGTAAATATTTTGGTATCTTTTCTTAACAATTTCATATTCTTTTTTGTCCATTTCACCATCAATGTACAGGTCTTGTAACCGTTGCATTTTAACTTCTATTTGGGCCACTCTTTCATAGTGTTTGGGTCCAAGCATTTTTTTATCCTTTTCAATTTTTATTGCTTCGACAATCATCTCCTCTAATAATTTTTTATTGGCGGCATTTAAAGTTATACTTTTCAAATAATCACCAATCCAAAGGTTTACATCTTCTAGTTGATATCTTCCCTTACAAGGACTTATACAATGGTAATAGGAGTAATACTTTGACCTTCCCTTTGAGGTACTTGCTGTTAATGGAGCATTGCACTCGGGACAAAGTAAAAATCCTTTTAGCGGATAAGATTCATTTATTTTTTTGTGAATTACGTGGTGCTTTTTTCGTCTATTGATTAAAAACCCTTGAGCTTTCAGAAAAAGAGATTTAGTGATAATAGGTTCATGAATCCCTTCTACAATAACTTCTTCTTCATCTTTGTATGCTTTTATAAAAACTCCTCCATAATAGATTGGATTTTTTATCAGATTTGAAAATGATGTTTTTCCTATCACAAAACCCTTCGACCTTAGTTTTTTTAATACTTCTGCTTGATTATAAAGTCCACTTGCAATCAATTCAAATGCTTCTTGAATAAATTTTGCTTCGTTATTTGGAATTAAAATTGGCTTTTTTGAAGCATCTCTTCCATTATCGTAGCCTCTGGGTGCACTTCCGACATATCGTCCTTCTTTAAATGCTCGACGCATCCCTGAAATGATGTTGAGTGACCTTCTATGATTTTCTACTTGCGGTATAGATAAATATACCGCAAGCATTAAACCTTGTTCTGGAACAGTTAAATCTAAAGGTTGCTCAATTGCATTGACCTGAATGGATAACCTTTCGAAAATCTCTATCATCTGATAAGATTCAGATGTGTTTCGTGAAAACCTATCCCATTTAATAAAAATAAGTTGGTGCACGTCTTTTTTGTTTTTCTTACAGAAATCCAGCAATTTATTAAACACAGGTCTTTTAAATGTTTTAGCAGAATAATCTTCTCGATATATTTCTAAAATATTTAAGCCTTTTTCTTTGCAATAATTTACTAGCTTTTGTTCCTGGTCTCTAAGTGAATAGCCTTTGCTTGCTTGTTCATCTGTTGATACCCTTACGTAAAGGATTACATTTTTCATGAGTTTTTTTGTTTAATAAGTAATTGACTTCAACTTTTGTAAAAACCTCCAATATTTTTATTATTTCAATTATTTCTTCATCGGAGTACTTCATTCCATTTTGTTCATTTAAAATTTTTTTTGCTTTTTCAAGTTCCATGTTTCCATAAAAAGCGAAAAGGAGTAGGGCAAACTCGTTTGTGCTATTATGAGATTAAGTGCTAAGGGTCGCTTAGGACTGCTGTAATTATTGTTTTTCTATTATTTCCTTAATTGAGTTTTTAACCACCATGTGTTTTCCGTTTCTGAAAATAACTTCGGCTCGGCAGTATTCTTTCAAACCTAAAATAGTTCTTAATTTTTTGGCCTCTTCGTCTTTGATATTTTTTTCGGTGGTGGTATTTATACAAACATTGCCGCTTTCGTGTTTAACAATTGTAATTTCCTTGCATTGATTATTTCTGAAGTTTTCTAGGATTCTACTTTCTTCATTTGAGAACAAACCAAAATTAGAAAGATAGCTCTCCATTTTTTCATTTTCGAATAATTTAACTAATAGCGGAATAATCGGAATATTGATAAAAGTATCAGCAGAAAACTTTTCTGAATAAAAATTATAAAGTGCTTCTTTTTCAATTAATGAGGTGGGATTATTCTTTAATGTTACAAAAAAATAATCACCAGTATCAGCACCTGGAAATATAATTATTGATGGGCTTCTCTTTAATACTAGGGCACTAAAAAGTAAACCGCTCATTTCAGACAAATAAAGACTGGTTTCTTCAGTTAAGTTATCTTTGATTGTATCAATAAAATATTGTTTATTAAAATTAACTCCGAACTCTTTTATTGTATCTGCTGGGTAATAATCTAAAAGTAGGGATTCAAATTCCTCTTTTGTTAGCTGTTCTATATTTTTCTCATAAGTAGTCAATCCAAACATTTCTTCTTTCAGTTCTCTAATAGTTTGAAAGTCGATATTTATCTTCCGTAACTCTTTTACAATGAGTAACCATAATGCATTAAAAACGTCCAAGTAAACCCATTTTCGTTCTGTTTTTCTTTCTATAAGATTATGGTTATCTGCTATAACAGTATTTATTATTTTAGCTTCTTTCCATGCAACATATAATCTTGGCTTAATATCCAAAATCGCCAAAGGAATTTTCTTTTCTGAAATTTTAGGATAAAAATCTATTAGTTCCATCGTTATTTATTTAGTTCGTACAAATATAATAAATTATTTTTTAGTTCGCATATAAGAATAAAAAATATTTTTTAACTTTGTCTAAAATAAAGAAAAAAAAGCTATGAGAAGAATAGAAAAAAAATGTAAAAATCCTGAATGTAATGTCATAATAAACCTCCATGAAAATCCAAAGAAGTTGTTTTGCAATTTGTCTTGTAAAAACAGATATCATTATTTGATAGATACAATTGATAATGCAGAAATCATTTCATTAAACAAAGCATTAAGAACCAATAACAAATTGTTATTGAATTTGATAGAAAAAGGTGTTTTTGAAATAAATGCAGATGCCGCTTGTGCATTGGGTTTTCAAAAGAACGTTTTTATGGACATTAAACATTTTAATATAAACGGAATACAATACGTAAATCTAAGAAGATTGAAAGACGTTTATTTTGTTTACAATCCAATTAGAAACGTTATTATCATATATTATTTTGTTAACGAAAAAGAGGTTGCATAAACCAACGTTAATAATCGTTGAAAAACGATTATAAACCGTTTCAATTTGTGAGCTTCATTGTTTCGTTTTATTAGCAGCTTTTTTTTAAATTATAAAAATTAAACTTTACTGGTGGTAAGTTTGTGCATTTAAATAAATATTAATAAAGATATTTAATATTTTAAATAATAAGTTTTATTGACCGTTATTGTCAAAATGATTGCTCAAATTTGCTTAGTGTTTTTTCAGATGACTATACTATCAAAAAGATAAACCAGTAACCCAAAGATAACAAGATTCAATTTTCAAGTTTTAAAGGAAATGATATTGCGGTTACCTTTTGGAAGTTAGTAGCGTAAAATTAGATACATGGACGTAAACTAAGTTTGTTAAAATAAAATTCAATGCTATATTTTAAATTCTTATTTTTAGACTTTTATTATTTAATGCGTGATATAGTTGTTTTTGTTTAATAATATTTTTTAAAATTATATGCAAAATAAAAAAAGTTTATCTGAAAGAGATATTTGTACAAAATTTATAACTCCTGCACTTCAAAAGGCAGGATGGGATTTGCATAAGCAAATTTTGGAAGAAGTTTTCTTTACGGATGGTAAAATCTACGTTAGAGGGAAGTTAACAGCACGTGGGGAACGAAAACGTGCTGATTACATTCTATATTACCAAGATAATCCGATTGCTGTAATTGAAGCAAAAGACAACAAACATTCCGTTAGGGCTGGAATCCAACAAGCTCTAGGTTACGCAATAACCTTAGATATTCCATGTGTTTTTAGTAGCAATGGTGATGGTTTTCTTTTTCACGATAGAACAGTAAAAGATGCTACAATTGAAACGGAATTAACCATAGATGAATTTCCTTCTCCTGAGGCTTTATGGGATAAATACAAACAATATAAAGGCATTGTAACTCCAAATGGAGAGAAAATCGCTTTACAAAAATACTTTTCAGATGGTTCAGGTCGTAAACCTAGATACTACCAACAAATTGCTGTAAATAGAACTGTTGAAGCTATTGCAAATGGGCAAAACCGAATCATTTTAGTAATGGCAACGGGTACAGGTAAAACTTATACTGCTTTCCAAATTATTCATCGACTGTGGAAAAGTGGAGCTAAAAAAAGAATCCTTATGAAATATACTTGGCGTTATATCAAGGTTTAACTGGCTCTGATGAAGAAGCCAATGCTTACAAACAATTTTCTCCTGATTTTTTTGATTTAATTGTTATTGATGAGTGCCATCGTGGTAGTGCCAATGAAGAAAGTGCTTGGAGAGATATATTAACTTATTTCAAAAATGCAACACATATTGGTTTAACTGCTACTCCAAGAGAAACCAAAGAAACAAGTAACACCGAATATTTTGGAGAACCTGTTTATACCTATTCGCTAAAGCAAGGAATTGATGACGGCTTTCTAGCTCCGTACAAAGTGATTCGTGTGGCTTTGAATGTAGATTCTGAAGGGTATCGCCCACAACAAGGGAAAACAGACAAAGATGGAGTTGAGATTGAAGACCGTATATACAATCGTAAAGATTTTGACAGAAAACTGGTTATTGATGAACGAACAGATATTATTGCTCAAAAAGTAACAGAATACCTAAAAGGATTAGACCGTTTTGCCAAAACTATTATTTTTTGTGTAGATATTGACCATGCCGAAAGGATGCGAAATGCAATTTCAAAACACAATGCCGATTTAGTTGCTGAAAATTACAAATATGTAATGCAAATTACTGGTGATAATGATGAAGGTAAACGGGAACTAGATAACTTTATCAATCCTGAAGAAAAATATCCTGTTATTGCCACCACTTCTGAACTAATGACAACAGGTGTTGATGCTCAAACATGCAAGGTAATTGTATTAGATGCCAATATTAATTCTATGACTAAATTCAAGCAAATTGTTGGTCGTGGCACTCGAATAAATGAAGAATTTGACAAATTGTATTTTACGATTTTAGACTTCAGAAATGCTACTGATAATTTTGCTGACCCTGCTTTTGATGGAGACCCACTTCGAGTGAAACCTATTACTGAAGATATCGATTTAACAGATATTGAAAATGAAGAAGAGGACGATGAAACTTCTATTATCGATGAAGTTACAGGTACTGAAATTACTATAGAAAAACCTGTAATTAGAAATCCATTAGAAGAACCACCAACAGAATATATCAAAAGACCCAAACAATATATCAATGGTGTTAATGTTTCTGTTTTAGTATCCAGAGAGTTGTATTTTGATTCCAATGGCAAGCCTATAACAATAAGTTTAAAAGACCATACCAAAGAAATCATCAAAGGAAAATATACCTCTTTGGAAGATTTTCTATTGTCATGGAACCATGCAGACAAAAAAGAAGCCATCATCAAAGAATTACAAGAACAAGGCGTGATGGTTGAAGCTCTTTATGAAGCTGTAGACAAACAAGTTGATTTGTTTGATTTGATTTGCCACGTAGCATACGACCAACCGCCACTAACTAGAAAGGAAAGAGCTAATAACGTTAAGAAACGTAATTATTTTACCAAGTATGGAGAACAAGCTCGAAAAGTGTTAGAAACCTTATTGGATAAATATGCCGATGAAGGCGTTGAAAATATTGAGAGTATTGAAGTGTTGCGAGTAAAACCTTTTGACGAATATGGTTCTCCATTAGAAATCATAAGTCATTTTGGAGATAAACAACATTACTTGAAAGCAGTAAAAGAATTGGAAAATGAATTATATAAACAAGCGTAATACAAAAACATGTCAAACATTTCAAGCATACTAAAAAGCATACAAACTATCATGTGGCAAGACACTGGTCTTAACGGTGATGCCCAACGCATTGAACAACTCGGTTGGATGCTTTTCTTAAAAATATTTTCTGATAAAGACAAAGAACTCGAATTACTGGATGACAATTATAAATCGCCAATTCCTGATTTATTTCATTGGGTTAAAGTCAAAGGCAATTGGGCTGGCGATGATGAAGGAATGACAGGCGATGAATTATTAGAATTTGTTGACCGACAATTGTTTCCTGCTTTGCGTAACATTGATGTAAGCACAGGTAACCGAAGAGCTTTGATTGTGCGAGAAGTTTTTGAAGGCAACAACAACTACATGAAAAGTGGTATCAACATTCGTAAAGTATTGAACAAGTTGAATGAAATGGACTTTAATGTAGCAAAAGACCGTCACGCATTTGGCGAACTTTACGAAAGCATTTTAAAAGGTTTACAAAGTGCGGGTAAAAGTGGTGAGTTTTATACACCACGAGCCATTACTTCATTTATTACCGAAATGATTAACCCACAATTGGGTGAAAAAATATTAGACCCTGCTTGCGGAACAGGAGGTTATTTAACTTGTGCCATTGAACATTTAAAATTGCAAGCCAATAGTGTTGAAGAAAGCAAAAGTATTGGAGAAAACATTATAGGTTGGGAATACAAACCGTTACCCTATTTGTTAGCAACAACCAATTTGATTTTGCATGATATGGAGGTGCCTAACATTCGATTTGGGGATGCTTTAGACCAACCATTGAGTAACTTTACAGAGAAACACCGTGT
Organism: Flavobacteriaceae bacterium; assembly: GCA_009926065.1. GTDB lineage: Bacteria > Bacteroidota > Bacteroidia > Flavobacteriales > Flavobacteriaceae > Flavobacterium. The sequence goes on along the minus strand of RFPP01000051.1, from coordinate 3,086 downwards.
TAATGCTATTTTAGCCAACCCACCATTTGGAGGGATTGTAGCCAACAATAACGAAAACAACTTTCCACAAAACTTTAGAACTAAGGAAAGTGCCGATTTGTTCCTGATATTAATGATACACTTGCTAAAACAAGGAGGTCGTGCAGGAATAGTTTTGCCTGATGGCTCGCTTACTGGTGATGGTGTAAAACAACGAGTACGACAAAAACTGCTAGAAGATTGCAACCTTCATACCATTATACGTTTGCCTAACTCTGTCTTTCAACCGTATGCAACGGTAGCCACAAATTTATTGTTTTTTACCAAAGGAACACCTACCAAAGAAGTTTGGTATTACGAACATAAATTACCCGAAGGACAAAAAGCCTATAACAAAACTAAACCGATACAAGCCAAGGAATTTAACCCAATAAAAAAATGGTGGATGGATCGCAAGGAAAGTGATATTGCTTGGAAAGTAGATATAAAAACCATCATTGACCGCAACTATGATTTAGACATTAAGAACCCAACCAAACAAGAAGAAACCCACGAATACAATAGTGTAGAATTGATGGATTTATTGCATAGCTCCTTTGATAAAAGTAATTCCTTATTAAACCAATTAAAAAAAGCGGTGAAATAATGAGTTGGAAAAAAGTTAAATTAGGAGATTTATGCACTATTGAAAAAGGTAAAACAGGAATTCAAAAAGCAATTTCTGGAGAATATCCTTTGGTAGTAACTGCGGAAGATAGGAAGTCACATAATGAATATCAATTTGATGACGAAGCTGTAATTATTCCTCTAGTATCAGGAACAGGACATGGTCATGCTAGCATTAAAAGATTACATTTTCAATCTGGAAAATTTGCTTTAGGTTCTATACTTTGTGCAGTAATCCCAAAAGATAAAAGTGTTTTAAATGCTGAATATCTTTTCCGTTTTCTCAATCTAAACAAAGAACGAGAATTGGTTGATAGAATGAAAGGAATGGCAAATGTAACCTTGCCGATTAAAGAAATTGCTAAAATTGAAATTCCTCTACCAAGTTTAGAAGAGCAAATTAAATTTGTGGAGAAATATGCTTTATTAGAAACTAGTAGTGAGTATATTTCTTTTGAACTTGACCATCAACTCGACCTAATTAAACAAATGCGTCAGGCTTTTTTGCGTGAAGCGATGCAAGGTAAATTAGTAAAAAGCACCAATACAAACGAAACAGGACAACAACTATTAGACAAAATAAAAGCCGAGAAAGCCCAACTCATTTCCGAGAAAAAACTTAAAAAAGAAAAAGAATTAGCACCTTTAACGGAAGATGAAATTCCTTTTGAAATCCCTGAACATTGGGCTTGGTGTAGGTTGGGGGATATAGGCAGTTTTAGAAGAGGACCTTTTGGAAGTGCTCTAACAAAGGGGATATTTGTTAAAACTGGTTATAAAGTATATGAGCAGAAGAATGCAATATATGATAATCATACTTTAGGTGAGTACTACATTACAAGTGAAAAATTTAAAGAATTAAAAGGATTTGTTGTAAAACCAAATGATTTAATTGTAAGTTGTTCGGGTAGTTTAGGAAGAATTGCTGAAATTCCAGAAGGTGCTAAAGAAGGAATTATAAATCAAGCATTAATGAGAATGACACTTTTTCAAAGAGGTATTACAAATTCTTTTTTTATTAGATTATTTCGCTCACCATACATGCAAAAGAAGATATTTGATAAAGCATGGGGTTCAGCAATTCCAAATATGGTAGGACTTGTTGAAATAAAAAAAATATTAATTCCACTTCCACCACTTCACGAGCAAGAACAAATTGTAGCCAAGTTGGAGGAGTTAATGGGGTTTTGTGATGGTTTGGAGCGAAGTATCAAAGAAAGTCAAGGATATAACGAAATGTTGTTGCAACAGGTTTTGAGGGAGGCGTTGCAAGGGGAAGAGGTTTAATGATTTTTGAATATTAAGGATATGAAAAAAGATGCACATATAGAAATCGAATGGAACGAATTTAGAAATTCTGTTTATGAAACAAAATCAAAAAGTCAAGATGATTTTGAAAAGTATATTAACGTACTAGCTTCAGGAGGATTAGCAATTACAATAGCTTTTTTCGACAAAATTGTTGATATTCATAAATCCACCTATATTTTTTTAATTATCATAGGTTGGGTTTTATTGGTTACAACGTTGCTTACTAATTTAATTTCTCATTACTTATCAATTAGTTATGCTCAAAAAACAATTGATGAAATAAATGAAAAAAAATATGATGATGTTTTTACAAACGTAAAAAATAGAAATAAATGTATCAATATATTAAATCGCTTATCAATTGGCACTTTAATTATAGGAATAGTATCTATAATTATGTTTGTAACTATAAATTTAACTATTGTAAAAAATAATCATAAACTAATGCAAAAACCCCAAAACACACTTCTTTTAATGGAAGAAAGGGTTAGAACTATTAACAATCCTCCTCAAAGTAAACCAAATATAAATCAGAAGAAATAATGGCAAAAGGTAAGAAAAAAGAAGAAAAAAAAGGCAGAATAATCAATCTTGCCAGAGAATTACCTACTCCCAATAGTTCTTTAAAAACCACTGAACAAGAACCTTCTAAAAAGAAAGAAGATAATTAATAGTTTCATTATTATAGCAACTGTTTTGAATTGTTTAAAACTGTTGCTTGATAATTATTGTATGTAAGTAAAATTTTTTAAATGATGAATGAAATATTATATAAATTAAAAGAATCTTTTCTCAAAGAATGGCCTTTAAGTCGTATTGAAAATATGACATTAGAAGAGTATACTAATTTAGAAAAAACATCTTTTTGTTACTGGCTAGAAGCTATTACTTCACATGTTGGTAGTATTTGGGGAGGTTCTGCCTATAAATTTGGTATTTATAAAAGAAGAGATACCAGTACAACAATAACGGTTGATAATCGCATTACAGATGGCGAGTACGCTTGGTTTCATAAATATGGGACAACAAGAGATGAAGCCTTTCAAACTGTAAAACAAATTATAATTAAGATTATAAATAACACTTTAGAAAATAAATTTGAAGAAATAGACAGTATTGATTTAGGTGAT
>RFPP01000006.1 GCA_009926065.1 Flavobacteriaceae bacterium | reverse complement strand
GCTCCTAATATTAGGAGCTTTTTTCATTATTTAAATTTGAATTAAAAATTATAATCAATTTATTATTATGAAAAATAAATAATAATAAATCTCAACCTTCACTTTACCAAAGTTATTTAATACACATTAATAAATTCCTAAAATTTTACCAAAGTTTTTAGCCATTTTAGTTAAATATTTTTCATCATTACTATTTTTATTAAACAAAAATTTTAAAAATGAAGTGACAATTTGACATTTTTTACTAATTGGCAGTAATTTTGTTATTATTTTAAGGAAAAATATAGTTTTAAAATAAATAAAAGATAAACATAAAATGACCACTGAAAATACTGAAATGGATCAAGAGCTCAACGAAACAACTTTTGAAAATAATGAAACTGAAGAGCAAGTAAAATCTGAGGAACTAAGTGTTGAAGAGCAATTAACATTAGATTTAGCTAACGAAAAAGACAAACATTTACGACTTTTTGCTGAGTTTGAAAATTATAAAAGAAGAACTTCAAAAGAGAGAATAGAACTTTTTAAAACGGCTAATCAAGATGTTATTTTAGCAATATTACCAGTTTTAGATGATTTTGATAGGGCTATCATCGAATTAAAAAAATCGGATGATGAGGTTTTGTTAAAGGGTGTAGAACTCATACATGAAAAGTTAAAAAATACATTATTTTCTAAAGGTTTAGAAGAAGTGACTTTAAAAACAGGAGATTTATTTAATGCGGATTTTGCTGAAGCAATTACTCAAATTCCTGCTACCTCCCCAAATCTAAAGGGCAAGATTGTAGATGTTCTTGAAAAAGGATATAAATTAGGAGACAAAATTATTCGTTTTCCAAAAGTAGTAATAGGAAACTAAATAAAAAGAAACTTATATTGCCAAACAATAAAAAGTTGGATTAAGACCTCATAATATGAAAAAAGATTATTACGAAATTTTAGGTGTTTCAAGAAATGCAGATACTTCGCAAATAAAAAAAGCTTATCGAAAAAAAGCGATAGAATTTCACCCTGACAAAAATCCAGGGGATGCTGTTGCCGAGGATAATTTTAAGAAAGCTGCTGAAGCTTATGAAATTTTAAGCGACCCTCAAAAGAGAGCAAAATATGATCAATATGGGCATCAAGCTTTTGAAAATGGTGGTCAAGGCGGAGGATTTGGTGGTGGTCATATGAATATGGACGATATCTTTAGCCAATTTGGTGATATTTTTGGTGGTGCTTTTGGCGGTAGATCTGGATTTGGTGGAGGCGGAGGTCCAAGGAGGGTAAAAGGAAGTAATCTTCGTATAAAAGTTAAACTCACTTTGGAAGAAATTGCTTTCGGAGTAGAGAAAAAAGTTAAAGTAAAACGAAAAGTTCAAGCTCCAGGTGTAACCTACAAAACTTGTTCTACTTGTAATGGGCAAGGACAAGTGATGCGAGTAACAAACACCATTTTAGGAAGAATGCAATCGGCAACTACATGCTCAACTTGTGGCGGTTCAGGACAATTATTAGATTACAAACCTTCCAATTCCGACTCTCAGGGTATGATTATTGAAGACGAAACAGTATCAATCAAGATTCCAGCTGGAGTTGTAGATGGAATGCAACTTAAGGTTTCAAATAAAGGTAACGACGCTCCCGGAAATAGTATTCCTGGAGATTTAATTGTTGTAATTGAAGAAATTGAACATGATACTTTAAAGAGAGAGGGAGAAAATCTTCATTTAGACTTGTATATTAGTTTTGCAGAAGCAGTATTGGGTATTTCCAAAGATATTGAAGCTGTCAAAGGAAAAGTTAGAATTAAACTTGAAGAAGGAATTCAATCTGGTAAAATATTAAGACTGAAAGGAAAAGGAATTCCAAATATTAATGGATATGGTAATGGTGATTTATTAATTCATATAAACGTATGGACACCAAAAACTTTAAATAAAGAGCAAAAAAAGTTTTTTGAAAAAGCACTAAATGACGATAACTTTATTCCAAATCCTGAAAAAGGGGATAAATCATTTTTTGAAAAAGTTAAAGACATGTTCTCATAATTTTTTTGTTGTAATTTATTACAGCATTTTTCCCATCCTTGTATTTAAAAGGGTGGGTTTTTTTTAAAATTTTAATTCATTTTTATTCCAAAATCAATACTTTTACATAAATAATTATTCAAATGAGTACAATACTTGAAATTAATAAAGTTGTAAAAAAATATGGTGATTATACCGCACTAAATGAAGTTTCATTATCAGTTCCTAAAGGAAGTATTTATGGACTTTTAGGTCCAAATGGCGCTGGAAAAACTTCTTTAATAAGAATAATCAATCAAATAACTATGCCCGATAGTGGTGAAATAATCCTTGACGGTGAAAAACTAAATCCTAAACACATTCAACATATTGGCTATCTTCCTGAAGAACGCGGTTTATACAAGTCGATGAAAGTAGGGGAACAATGTTTATATTTAGCTCAAATGAAGGGATTATCTAAAGCAGAAGCTAAAATACAATTGGATTATTGGTTTGATAGATTGGGAATTCAAGGTTGGTGGAACAAAAAAATCCAAGAATTATCCAAAGGAATGGCGCAAAAAATCCAATTTGTAGTTTGCGTTTTACATCAACCAAAATTATTAATTTTTGACGAACCATTTTCAGGTTTTGATCCAGTAAATGCAAATATCATTAAAGATGAAATTTTAGCATTACAAGAACAAGGTTCAACAATTATATTTTCCACTCACAGAATGGAAAGCGTAGAAGAACTTTGCGATCATATTGCATTAATTCATCAATCTAATAAACTCCTAGAAGGTCGACTGGATGATGTAAAAAAACAATTTAGAACCAATAGTTTTGAAGTTGGTATTTTGACAGATAATGTGGAAGGTTTAATGTTAGCAATCACACAAAAATTTACCATTCAACCTACTAATTTTAAATCGCTAAACAACGAATTAAAATTAGAAATAAATTTAGGAAATGTTTTGCCTAATGAACTTTTAAATATTTTAACTAGTAGGGGTCAAGTAACCCATTTTGTTGAGAAAATTCCTAGTGTGAACGATATTTTTATTCAAACGGTAAGTCAATAATTCAGATTTAAGAGTTAATCTAAAATCTATAACCAGAAATATAATATGAGCATATTAGCATTAATAGTTAAGCGAGAATTTATCGCTAAAGTTCGAAATAAATCATTCATCGTAATGACTTTTTTGAGTCCGTTGTTATTTGTTGGAATTGGTGTTTTTGTAAGTTATTTAAGTTCGTTAAAAGCTGATGTTAAGCAAATAGCGGTACATGATCAAACTGGAATTTTTGTAGCTGAATTTAAAAACTCGGACGAATATAAGTACATCAACCTATCTAATAACGATGTAAATAGCATTAAAGACAGTATTAAAAGTGAAAGTTATGAGGGATTAATTTATATACCAAAAATTGATAATTTCAAAACATTACAAAATAAAATACAATACATTTCCAATGAAAGTCCAAGTATTAATTTTGTAAATCATGTTCAAGAAGTAATTTCAAACAAAATTACTAATGAGAATTTTAAATTGGCCAAGCTTGATACTTTAGCAATTAATAATGCTCAAGCAGATGTCAATTTGGAATTAAAAAAAGCAACAGGTGAAGATAGTTTGAAGGGAATTAATGAAATTAAAATTGTTTTAGGAGGTGCTTTTGGTTATCTAATAATGATGTTTATAGTCATCTATGGGAATATGGTAATGCGAAGCGTAATAGAAGAAAAAACAAATAGAATTATTGAAATTATCATCTCTTCAGTAAAACCTTTTCAATTAATGATGGGAAAAATTATTGGAACCTCACTAGCTGGAATTTTACAATTCTTTATTTGGACACTTGTTGGACTGACTTTATTATTATCTGTTTCATTGTTTTTGGGAGTAAATTCAACCCCTACATCGAATATTCCCCCAGAAATGCTTAATAATGCCCAGCAAGAATTAGGTTCTATGGGACAATTGTATTTCAATGAGTTAATTAATTTACCAATTGCTGAATTGCTAATTTGTTTTGTAATTTACTTTATAGGAGGTTATTTTTTATATAGTTCATTTTACGCAGCAATAGGAGCTGCCGTTGATAATGAAACTGACTCTCAACAATTTTTATTGCCTATAATATTACCATTAATTTTAGGGGTTTATATCGGTTTTTTTACAGTTATGAATGATCCTCATGGCACTATAGCAACGGTTTTTTCAATGATTCCCCTAACTTCTCCAATAGTTATGCTAATGAGAATTCCTTTTGGTGTGCCTTGGTGGCAAATATTATTTTCAATAATAATTCTTTTTGGAACCTTCATTTTGGTGGTTTGGTTTGCCTCCAAAATATATCGAGTTGGAATATTGATGTATGGAAAAAAACCAACTTGGAAGGAATTGTACAAATGGTTAAAATACTAATTTGATAACCAAAATAATATGAGCAAAATATTAATTATTGAAGATGAAGTATCAATAAGAAGAGTTTTAACCAAAATTCTGACTGAAGAAAACGATACGTATCAAGTTGAAGAAGCGGAAGATGGAAGTATTGGTTTTGAAAAGATAACTCAAAACGATTATGATTTGGTTTTATGTGATATTAAAATGCCCAAAATGGATGGTGTTGAATTACTTCAAGCGGTAAAAAAACTAAAATCAGAAATTCCAATAGTAATGATTTCAGGCCATGGCGACATGGAAACAGCAATCCAAACGATGAGATTGGGAGCTTTTGATTATGTTTCTAAACCGCCGGATCTTAATCGACTATTAAATACAGTTCGAAATGCTTTGGATAAAAAACAATTAGTAGTTGAAAATAAAATTCTTAAAAAAATTGTAAGTAAAAACTATGAAATTATTGGTGAAAGTGATGCCATAAAACATATCAAAAGTATGATTGATAAGGTGGCAAAAACGGAAGCACGAGTTTTAATTACAGGTCCAAATGGGACAGGAAAAGAATTAGTTGCTCATCAATTACATGAAAAAAGTGATCGTGCTAATTTTCCATTAATTGAAGTTAATTGTGCTGCAATTCCCTCTGAATTAATTGAAAGTGAACTGTTTGGTCATGTAAAAGGAGCCTTTACATCTGCAATTAAAGATAGAGCTGGTAAATTTGAAGCTGCCGACAAAGGAACATTATTTTTAGATGAAATTGGAGATATGAGTTTATCTGCTCAAGCCAAAGTTTTAAGAGCTTTACAAGAAAATGTGGTTACTAGAGTAGGTGCTGATAAAGATATCAAAGTGGATGTTCGTGTAATTGCGGCAACCAATAAAGATTTAAAAATAGAAATTGAAAAAGGTCGTTTTAGGGAAGATTTATATCATCGTTTGGCAGTAATTTTAATAAAAGTACCAGGATTGAACGAAAGAAGAGACGACATCCCTATTTTAATTAAATATTTTACCGAAAAAATTGCTTTGGAACAAGGAATAGCTCCCAAATCATTTTCTGAAGATGCAATAAAGTTATTACAACAATATGATTGGACAGGTAATATTCGTGAATTAAGAAATATAGTAGAAAGATTAATAATACTTAGCGGAAATGAAATTTCCGAAACAGATATTCATTTATTTGCAAGTAAATAGTCAAAAAAAATGACATCCTTAAAGATTGTATGAAACTTAAAAAAATTAACAATAACTTACAAGAAGCTTTAGTTGAATTAGGTTTTACCGAAGCCAATGAAATGCAAGTAGAAACTTTTTCAACCATTAAAAGTGGTGCTGATTGTTTAATCATTTCTCCTAAAGGTTCTGGAAAATCAACTAGTATTGTTATAAATGTGATACAACAATTAGTATGCGAAGGTGAGGAGTCACCAAGGGCTTTGATTATTGTGGAAGACAAAGAGAAGGTAATGGAAATGCAAAAATTATTCGAGCAATTTGGAAGTAAAACAAATTTAAGAGTATATGGGGTTCACGATAAAGGAGATCTAGAATATGATAAAAACTATATATCTACTGGAATTGATGTTCTAATTGGAACCCCAAACAGATTAAGCAATATGTTTTCAACAGCAGGTTATAATGTAAATCGCTTAAAAATGTTTGTTATAGATGACGCGGATACCATTTTGAAATTACGTCATGATACTAAAATAGTAAGAATTTCCAATAGTATAATTAAAACACAAAGATTGATTTTTTCAGATTATTTTTCAGAAAGAATAGATGCAATTGTTGAAAAAATAATGGTTGAACCTTTTCATTTTGAATATTAATAATATATAATTTCTATTAATTTCTGGAACCTTTTTTCATATATTGAAATAATAATCTTCTATTAAATTCTTCTTCAGCTTTTTTTAGTTTTAACAATTTAACTTGACTTAATATAGGTTTTAAACTAATAAATAATTTTTTACGCATTTGGATTATTTCGTCTTCATTAGCTTCCATTTTTGATAATAATAATCCGGCTTCTTTTTCTGACATTTTGTTCAACGTTTCATTGTCCATTTTTTTTAAGATAACCATTGATTTTTCATGCTTTAACTCAAATTGTTTATCTTCAAAAGCATTGTAAATTGGCCAAAATTTTTCAGCTTCACTACTTGTTAATGGTAGTTTATTAGTAATAAACGCAACTTTCAATGCAAATATTTCTTCTTTTTTTTCTAAAAGTACTTTTCCTTGAGCAAATAGTCCATAAGTTAAAAAAAACAGAACAGTAATTAGATAGTTTATATTTTTCATTTTTAATTTATTAATCGATTATATAATTTTCAATTTCGTTAGTATTCACAAATTCTTCTTCAATTTTTGTACTGTTAGAATTTAATTCAACACCAAGATTTTCTATATCTTTTTGATCTAATAAATTAATTAAATCATATTGACTGATTTCAGAATGATTAGTGATATAATTTTCAATTTTAGAATAATCACCAGTATTTTCAGTGACTATTTTGAAATATATTGTAACTGATAAAACCACTATTAATGCTGCAGCTACTGTTGATATCCATCTTTTAGAATTTATAAAAATAACTTTTTTGTCAGTTTCTGGTTGACTTTCATTGTTATTTATATCTATTGAAAAATTGTCAAAATATCCCTCGGGTGTAATAAAACCCGAAGTTAATTTATTTTTGTCATTTATTTTAAATTCTTCCATACCCATTAGACAATTAAATTTATTTATAGTTTAATCTTTATTCATTAAATTTTCAATTTTTTTCACAGCATGATGATAAGATGATTTTAATGCCCCAACCGAAGTTCCTAAAATAGATGACATTTCATCATATTTAATTTCTTCAAAATAACGCATTTTAAAAACTATTTGCTGCTTTTCTGGAAGAGTTAGAATTGCTTTTTGTAATTTAATTTGTATCTCATTTCCATCAAAATAAGTGTCGGATTCAAGATTTTCTACTATTTTTATTTTTAAATCGCTTTCCAAAAAACCAGTTAACTTTGCTTTTTGTTTAATAAAAGTGATCGATTCATTAGTAGCAATTCTATAAATCCAAGAATACAATTTGCTTTCACCTTTAAAATTATTCAAATTTTTAAATACTTTGATAAATGTATTTTGTAATACATCATTAGCATCATCATGATTTAAAACTATATTTCTGATATGATTATAAAGCGGACGCTTATAATCGGAAACTAACTTTTCAAAAGCACTGTTTTGAGTTTGTGGATTTAATAAATTTGATATGAATTCTTTCTCTTCCAAATATTATTTTTATGGTAAGATTGAAATAAACAACAAAGGTTTAATTTGTTATATAAAATAAATTATTGCGAGTCTAATTCATTCGTTTCAATAACTTCTGTTTCTTTTGTAGAAGCAGGTTTGTCCGAATTATTTTTTGATTGTAATGCTATATAAATAGTAGTTTGCCATTTTGAAGGACTCAAACCGTCAATAAAACTTTTATTATAAATTTCTAATAATGGAATCGATTTTTCTATATTTTCATTATTTTTAGTGATAAACTCTTTAGCTTTTTTCCATGCTGTTTTCCTGTGGGAATAATCTCCGTTTAAATTAGTTTTAAATGCATTATATCCCTCAAGTTCTGAACAAATTATATCACTTCCAGAGCTTGTTAAAATCCTCCTTTTTATTGGTAAACAAACAGATATATTTGTTATTTCTTTATTTTCATCAATTGAATTATAAATTATGAATGGTTTCCCACTTAAAATAATATTATTCTGATTTGAAAAATTAATCAAATATGGTATTATTATTTTTATATTATAATTAAGTCTTGAAAATTTTGTATTTATAGTGTGTTTTATATAGTAACATGCTTTTTTAAATACTACACCTTTTGAATTTATAGAATATGTATTCAATTCATAATCTAAACTTCTATTTAAATTAGTTAAGCTTTGTTCTATTTTTCTTTCAATTGTTTTATTTATACCACCTGTAAAAAAGAAATTTAGTTTATTTAAAAATGACATTTCCCCTTTTGAAATACAGGTAACTTTTGTACCGCCAATAGTGTCTTTTAGTTTCCAAACGGTTTCTGAAAATTTACCATCTAAATTTGTTTTTTGAATAATACTATCATTTTCTGAGGTAAAATATATTGTTGTTTTACCTTTCCCTTCGCTTCCTGTCCATGAAAAAAAGCTCCCAACACCAAAAGATTTTTCTGAATAATTTAATTCTACAGTTGAATTATTTTTATCAAAAATAAACCAATCTTTATAATTTCTAGTATCATTTAAATAGTTATAAATAGAGGTTTTGTTGGATTTTATTACAATAGATTTAACCAAATTAAAATTACTTTTTTGAGTAGCAATAAAAATGGTACCCCCAAATGAGAGTAATAAAACTAATAGGAATAAATATTTTAATATTTTCATAATTATTAATTAAATTTATATGGCTTGAAATAATAATTTAGTGCTTGAAGAAAATTTTAATTACAAATAATAGAAGTATAAATAGAATGAAGCCTATTAATATTTTATAACTTCCTTTATAAATTCTTTGATGAACAATAATGTCTTTTCTGTAAGAATAGAAAATTGCTATTACAAATGAAATAAAAAAAATTATTGAAAAAATTATTTGACCTTTGCTAAACATATATTTTTTATACAAAAATACTAAATTTGTCTTCAAAAGTAACTATTTCCAGAATCAATTAAAAAATAAACTATGATTAAACAAATTAATGCCGTTAAAGAATTTCATACTGCCTTTGAAATAGGTTATAGTGAAAGTCCAAAAGGAAATTTAGGAGAAACTAAAAATATCCTAAGATATAATTTAATGAAAGAAGAAAATGAAGAATATCTAGAAGCGGCTAAAAATAATGATATTATTGAAATTGCAGACGCGCTGGGGGATATGCTTTATATTTTATGCGGAACTATAATTGAACATGGATTGCAAGATAAAATTGAAGCCGTTTTTGACGAAATTCAAAAAAGCAATATGAGTAAATTAGATAGTAATGGAAAACCAATCTATCGAGAAGACGGTAAAGTAATGAAAGGCCCAAATTATTTCAAGCCAGATTTTTCAAAAATCATTTAATTCGATAAAATCAACTTATAAATAAGTCATTTAAGATTAAACTTTTACCGTCCAACCAAATGTATCTTCAGCTAGTTTATGTTGTATAGCTGTTAGTTTATTTTTTAAGTCTAATGCATATGATTGTTCTACAGGAGGTAATTCATAGTAAACATCCTGATAAGAAAATCCTTTAATAATTGTTACAACAGCAGCAGTTCCAGCTCCAAAAATTTCTTTTAATGTGCCATTTTTTGCTGCTTCAACAAGTTCAGCAACCAACACGGGTCTTACAATTAAATTAATATTATCTCTTTCCGCTATGGCTATAATACTTTTTCTGGTTACCCCATCAAGAATTCTTTCACTTGTTGGCGCAGTATATAAAGTATCATTAATTCTAAAAAACACATTCATTGTACCAGATTCTTCCATTTTTGTATGGGTAGCATCATCAGTCCAAATTACTTGCTGGAATCCTTTTTCGTTGGCTAATTTGGTAGGATAAAATTGAGCGGAATAATTTCCTGCAGCTTTTGCAGCACCAATACCACCATTTGCTGCTCGGCTATAATGTTCTGCAATTAGTACTTTTACCTCTCCTGAATAATATGATTTTGCAGGAGATAATAATATCATAAAACGATATTCATTTGAAGTTGAAGCGATCACGCCTGTTCCAATTGCAATCATGAATGGTCTTATATATAAAGTACTACCAACCCCCTTTTTTACCCAGTCTCTTTCCAGGTCTACAAGCTGTTTTATTCCATCGAGAAAGATAAATTCAGGTACCTCAGGCATAGCCATTCTTACCGCTGATTTATTAAATCGAATAAAATTTTCTTCTGGACGAAACAACCAAACAGTATCATTTTCATCTTTATAGGCCTTCATTCCTTCAAATATAGCTTGTCCATAATGAAAAACCTTGGAGGATGGATCTATTAAAAAAGGAGCATAAGGAACAATTTTTGGAATTCCCCATTCACCATTCACAAAGTCACAGGTCAACATATAATCAGTAAAAACTTCACCAAAAGGAAGATGATCAAAATCAATGGATTCAATTTTTGAAGTTGAAATTTTAGAAATTTGAATTTTGTTTTCGATTTTTGAATTCATGATATTGTAAATAATTTATATTATTTTTGCTAAAACCTTTTAAATGAGGGATTTGCGTTTTTATTGCAATCAAAAATTATTACTTATAAAATTTTGGCTAAATTAATAAAAATTACATTCTTTTATGTTGATATAGTATATTTTTATTAAATAAATTAAAAATATCTTAAAAACTGTTTTTAATTTAATCATTTTTATACTAATTCTATTAATTTATATTAAAATTTCTTATATTTTTGCGAAATCAATCTAAAAATATTAATTAGACATATTATGAATAAAATTTTCTATTTATTAATTTGCTTTTTTGCATTATCAAGTTGTAAAAAAGAAACAATTACCTCAAATTCATCTGATGATTATGCAATTTTTGGGGATAGTATTTCAGCTGATAAAGCTATTACAAATGAAGAAATGTTGGATCAATATGATAAATTAAAACCTGGAGATACACTTAATATTAAATTTAAATCAAAAATTAAAAGTGTTTGTAAGAAAAAAGGGTGCTGGATGACTTTGGAATTACCTTCCGGAAAAGAAGTATTTGTAAAGTTTAAAGACTATGCTTTTTTTGTTCCTAAAAATGCTCAAAATGAAAATGCTATTGTCAACGGTAAAGCTTTTGTAAATGTTGAATCTGTTGAAGAATTAAAACATTATGCTAAAGATGAAGGAAAGTCTCAGGCCGCTATAGATAGTATTATTACCCCTAAAACTACTTATGCTTTTCTGGCTGACGGAGTTTTAATAAAAAAGTAAAATGAAAAAATATTTTTTATTAATCGCTCTTTATTTTTTTCTTTCCTGCAACAAAAATGTGGACAAGCAAGAATGCAACTCTAATCAAAAATCAACAAAAAAGTTTGAAATGTATCAAATGTCGGAAATGGCAGCTTTGATGGAAAGTATGTATTTTGAAAATGAAAAGCTCAAGGAAAGAATAAAAAAAGGAGATACAATTGGACAATTTCCTAGTCATTTTCTAAATATTCATAAAGCAGTTATGACAGATCAATCTGAAAATGATCAATTTTTTAAGGAACAAGCAGCACTTTTTATAAAGTCTCAAGAGTTGATTTATAAAGATCCCAAAAATGCAAAGCAACATTTTAATGAAGGAATAAATGTTTGTATTAGCTGTCATCAAGTTAAATGTGGTGGTCCAATTCCCAAAATAAAAAAGTTATATATAAAGTAATTTGAAAAGGGAAATTCTTACTACGTTGGATGGCTCTACTTCAATACATTTGCCAGATTGGAATGAAACATATCATTCTAAACATGGCGCTATCCAAGAGGCATATCACGTTTTTATCCGAAATGGTTTAAACACTTTTAATAGTCAGCCTGTTTCTATTTTAGAAATTGGTTTAGGTACAGGTCTAAACGCTTTTATAACTTATTTAGAATCTAAGAAATTAAATCAAAAAATTGATTATTATGGCGTAGAAGCTTATCCAATTTCTACTGATGAAATTTCTCAAATGAATTATGATTCAGTATTGAATGCAAATAATGAAAGTAAAATTTTTCAAATTTTACATGAATGTGAATGGGGTAAAAAAATACAAATATCATCGATTTTCACCTTAACCAAGAGAAAACAGTTTTTTGAAAACATAGTGGATGAAAATAAATTTGATTTAATTTATTTTGATGCTTTTGGTTATCGTGTACAACCTGAATTATGGAGTACAGATATTTTTAGAAGAATGTATAAATCATTAAAATCAAAAGGAACTCTGGTAACATATGCTGCACGTGGAGTAGTAAAAAGAAGTATGATTGAAGTTGGTTTTAAAGTTGAAAAACTACCTGGACCCCCTGGAAAAAGGGAAATGTTTAGAGCAATTAAAAATGAATTGAAATATTAACGAATTATTTTGATTACTATTTTAATTATTTATTAAATTTGATATCGATAACCAAATAATTTATTTTTTTATGAAAGTATCAATGGTCGCCTACACAAAAAACATTTTGGAAAGCGTTAGTTTTGATCCTAAACTTTTTTGTAAAGAGTTAGAAAAAGCATTAAAAAAATTATTACCCTACGAAGTAGAAGAATTAACAGAATGGCTTTTATTTTATACAAATCAAAAGCCGGAATTAAAAGAATGTTTAATATACATAAAATAAAAAAGGGGCGAATTAGCCCCTTTTTTTATTTTTTTGGTAGTGGATTAATAATTTCTACATTTTGAAATGCAATTGCACCTCGAATCACCCCGGAAATTGATTGTCTTAATGCATCAATTATTTGAATTTTGAGTTCGGTTTTTGGAAAAATAAGACTAATTTCTCTTGCTGGCTTTGGATCTTTAAAATGTTTTAATTTTTGTTTGTCTTTTTCTTTTAAATCTAAGGTGTGTAAATAGGGAAGTAGCGTTAATCCTAAACCCTCGTCTGCTAATTTTATTAATGTTTCGAAACTTCCACTTTGAATTTGGAAATTATTAGTTTGTGCTACCTCTTGATTCTTACATAAATTTAGTATTCCATCTCTAAAACAATGTCCGTCTTGTAAAAGTAAAATTTCATCCAAATTTAAATCAGAAACTTCGATTTCTTTTTTGTCTGCTATTCTATGTTTCTCAGGAATATAAGCTACAAATGGTTCGTAATAAATTACGATTTCTTTTAATTTATCTTCATTTAAAGGAGTAGCAGCAATAGCAGCGTCTAAATTTCCATTTTTCAATCTTTGAATGATATCATCAGTATTTAATTCTTCAATTATTAGTTTTACTTTGGGGTATTTTTTTATAAATGTATTTAAAAACATTGGCAATAAAGTAGGCATCACTGTTGGAATAATTCCTATTTTAAAATCACCACCGATGTATCCTTTTTGTTGTTCAACAATGTCTTTCATACGGCCAGCTTCATTTACAATATTTTTCGCTTGGTTTACAATTTTTTGACCTATTTCGGTTAATTGTATGGGTTTTTTTGTACGATCAAAAATTTGAATATTAAGTTCTTCTTCTACTTTTTGAATTTGCATACTTAAAGTAGGCTGGGTTACAAAGCATTTATCAGCTGCAATAGTAAAATTTTTATATTCTGCAACAGCTAAAACATATTGAAGTTGAGTGATTGTCATAATAGTAATTTGTTATGCAAATATAAAAACAATCAGTTTAACTTATAGTATAATTTTAAAGTCTATTTTTAAATAATATATTTTAATATTAATTATTAATTTTTTTTAAGTTTATTGTAATTTATTTCTAAATAAAAATTAGTTTTGTCTTATGAAAATTATTGTAAAATTTTTGATTGTATTTTTTCTAACTTTCCTCTCAAGCCCTACA
Source organism: Flavobacteriaceae bacterium (assembly GCA_009926065.1). GTDB lineage: Bacteria > Bacteroidota > Bacteroidia > Flavobacteriales > Flavobacteriaceae > Flavobacterium. The sequence goes on along the minus strand of RFPP01000006.1, from coordinate 53,699 downwards.
ATTTTAAGTTTAGTGGAGAAGAAAGTAACTATTGAATTTAGTTATGACAATACTGAATCAGATGAATCTCAAAAAGAACTCAATACTGATTTTATATTTACCTTCTTATCATACAATGTATTTAATATTAAAAATAAATCAACTACTATTCTTTTTAAGAATATAAATAAACACGACACAGTTTCTAAGAAAATAGTCATACCACCACCTGATACTATCTAATTTATAATTTTTTACGCAATCATCTTGCGTTTGTTTCTTTGAATTAATTTTATATAGTATTATGACAAAAAAAAATAATTTTTTTACAAATTTTAAATCCGATTTTTCTGCAGGATTAGTAGTTTTTTTGGTGGCTTTACCTTTATGTTTAGGTATTGCTATGGCTTCCGGAGCTCCTTTATTTTCCGGTATTATCTCAGGTATAGTAGGGGGTGTAGTGGTTGGTTATTTAAGTACCTCTCATCTTAGTGTTTCTGGACCAGCTGCAGGATTAACTGCTATTGTCCTTACAGCAATAACTGATTTAGGAGCATTTGATATTTTTTTAACTGCTGTATTTATAGCAGGTATAATTCAATTCATTCTGGGTTTAATAAAAGCGGGTAGTATTTCAAATTATTTTCCAACCAATGTAATTGAAGGAATGTTAGCTGGTATCGGTGTTATTATTATTTTAAAACAGATTCCGCATGCATTTGGATATGATAAAGATTTTGAGGGGAATTTAGCTTTCTTACAACCGGACTCGGAAAATACATTTTCTGAATTATTTCATTTGATTGGACATGTACAAGTGGGATCTATTATTATTTCATCACTTTCACTTTTTGTATTAATCGCATGGACTAAATTTGAATTCTTAAAAAAAATTAAGTTAGTTCCTCCTGCATTAGTTGCAGTAATTGTTAGTATTTTATTGAATGAATTTTTTATTATTTCAGGAAGTGATTTTTCAATTCTAAATGATAATATGGTTAATTTACCAGTACCGAATTCGTTTGAGGAGTTTAAAAATATATTTATATTACCTAATTTTTCAGCTTTGTTGAACACTCAGGTTTGGATTGTAGGTATTACAATTGCTGTTGTAGCTTCTATAGAAACTCTATTATGCATAGAGGCTTCAGATAGAATGGATGAACAAAAGAGATTTACCGATACCAATATTGAATTAAAAGCACAAGGTATAGGTAACATAATTAGTTCTTTACTTGGCGGTTTGCCAATGACCTCAGTAGTAGTTAGAACTTCCGCAAATCATACTGCAGGTGCTAAATCAAAATTAGCTACCATCATTCATGGCTTATTATTATCCGTTTGTGTATTTTCTATACCAATGATACTCAACAAAATTCCATTATCAACTTTGGCAGCTGTTTTGCTTTTGGTGGGTTATAAATTGGCAAACCCTAAAATAATAGTTTATTTTTGGAAAAAAGGGAAATACCAATTTATTCCATTTATAGCCACTTTTGTTGCGGTTGTTTTAACTGATTTATTAAAAGGAGTTGCATTAGGAATTATCATAAGCATAATATTTGTTTTAAAAGGTAATTTAAAAAGAGCATACAGTTTCAAAAAGGATGAATATATAGATGGAGATATTATACACATTCATTTAGCACAAGAAGTTTCTTTTCTTAATAAAGCAGCGATAAAGTCTACATTAAGTGAAATTCCTGAAAATTCAAAAGTAATTATTGATGCAACTGAAACACTATATATTGCTCATGATATATTAGATTTAATAAGAGAATTTAAGTTAACACGTGCCATAGATAGTAATATTAAAGTAAAATTAAAGGGATTTAAAAAATCATATAATTTAGAAAATTCCATTGAAACACCAAATAATGTTTCATATGAAAATCATTATGATTTTGTAAAAAGAAAAATGGTCAAGAAAGAAATAATTAAATAGAGTAAATTTACTAACATGTATTTATTTTATTTTATAATGATTTGAAAATAAATAATTTTAAAAAAATAAGAAAATGAGCGATTTTTATAAAAAAATAATTGAAAATAATAAAATTTGGGTTGAAACTGCCTTAGAAAAAGACCCAAATTACTTTAAAGATTTGGCTAAAGGTCAATCACCTCCTCTATTGTGGATTGGATGTTCTGATAGTCGAGTTCCTGCAAATGAAATTATTGGAGCTAGACCAGGTGAAGTTTTTGTTCATAGAAATATAGCAAACATGGTAGTCCATTCGGATATGAACATGCTAAGTGTATTGGATTATGCTGTTAATGTATTAAAAGTTAAACACGTAATTGTTTGTGGGCATTATGGTTGTGGAGGTGTAAAAGCGGCCATGGGTAACGATTCTATTGGTATTATTGATAACTGGATCCGTCATATTAAAGATGTTTACCGTTTACATCAAGATTATTTAGATTCAATTGAAGATGAAAATGATCGCTTCAATATATTTGTTGAATTAAATGTAAAAGAGCAAGTTTTTGATTTAGCTAAAACTTCTATCGTACAATCGGCTTGGAAAAATGGTCAGGATTTAACATTACATGGTTGGACATATGGTTTGAATTCAGGTTTTGTAACCGATTTAAAAGTAAATTTCAGTTCAAATGAAGACTTAGATAAAGTATATCAATTGAAATTATAAATTAAAAACCACTTTTAAGTGGTTTTTTTATTCCCCATCTAAGTTTTCATTAAATGCAGAAGGCAATAATTTAGGAATAAATTTTATTAATATAGGAAGCAATAACGATCCGCCTGGTAACAAAAAAATCGTTAGTGAAGGTATAGTTTTGCATATATCTAATAGTTGTTTTTTGATTTTTTTCTTTTCTTTTTCATCTAAATCTCTTCTTGTAGATTTTGCAAGTAACATCATCAATTCTTTACTTTCGGAGATTTCCTTAAATAGGCGATTTTTATTTCTACTTATCAATACTTCCACATTTTGTGTAGTATGATCAAAGAAATGTTTTACAGGATTAGAATATTTAAAATATGGTATATCCGTTTTGTATTTTGAAATAAATTCGTTTGTGTCGTGAATACTTTCTTCAACAAATTGCTCAGAAATCGACATGATTTCTGCAAGATGATGTAGGAAAAAAGCTTCGTTTTTTTCAATTTTTTCATCACTCCATAAAGCCATACCAGCCAAATCAATTAGATAATACTTTTCTATTTCTAAACTAAAAGAGTCTAATTTTAATTCCTCGAGATTTTGTATACTTATGTTGGAAAACTTACTATAACGAACTGATGCCTCTAATAACTTTATTAATAAATCGTCATAGTTACTTTTATTTGATTTAATTTTTAATGCCAATGAAACAATACCTATAATAGTTTCTTCAATTTTTTTAATATATTTTTCAGGAATTGAACCGTGAGTTAAATAATAATTAAATGCAAGAACATCTATAAAAAGTAAAGCGTTAGTTAATACATGTGAAAACTGTTTATTGATAATATCAATATTTGTTTGAATCCTCTCATCAATTATATTTTCTAAATCAATAGATTTGGGGTTATTAGGAAGAAATTTCTTTAATAAATTAAAACCCTGAGGGTGCATTTCATTATAAAAAGAAACTATTTTTTCAATAAAATTATCAGAATTTATATCTTCAGTTTTAATTTTATAAACTCCAAATAAAGAATTTAATAAGGCAACTTTTGAAATTTCATCTTCTGTCCATTTAGAGGTATTTATATTAATTTCTGTATCTAGCGAAACAATATACCCGTATATAAAACCAGTATTTCTTGTTTTTTTATAATACACATATGAACTTTCAATAACAGGGTTTGTTATCGACTTTTGATCAGAAAAAAATTTATCAATCCAGCCTGGAGCAGATGCGTTTATCATTTGAAATTTATATCAACAAATTTATATATTTAAGATATCAAAAATAATATTTATAGAAATTTAATTTTTATTTGATAATTGCTGAACATGCTACTCTAGCACCTGAATTTCCTGCTGGTTGTGAAACGTAATCGTCGGCACCTTGATGAACTATTAAGCTTTTTCCTAGTATGTCTTTAGTTTTATCTTCACATCCGATACACCATTCGTTAGTATTGAATGTAATGCTTCCATTACCTAAATCATCTGCCGTAAAATTACCAATATCCCCTTTATGTGCATCTCCTTCACCTAACTTTCCATGTTTTTTGAAAGTTGGATTCCAATGTCCACCGGCAGAACTCCCGTCTGCAGCACTACAATCGGATTTTTCATGAATATGTATGGCGTGAATACCTGGTTTTAAACCTGAAAATTTAGCGGTAAAAGTAACTTGATTATTTTTTTCTGTAAAAAAGCCTGTTCCTTGAACATTACTACTACTTTTTGGCTCAAATATTACATTCAGTTTTGAGGCAACTCCTTTTGAAGAGTTCGTTTTACAGCCTACTATTACTGCAATTATGATTACGATAGAAACTAATATTTTTTTCATGTTTTTAAATTAATTTATAAAATTACTAATTATTAATTATTCCAGGTTTCCTTTAAACAAATTTAATTTTAATTCAAACAAAAAAAAGTCACTTTGTAAATAAATACATAGTGACTTTTCCACCTAAACCAACATTTTAAGTGTTTTTATTTTTAAAAACAATATTCGTTTTTGTCAACTAATTTTGAAGTGATTATTTCTCTTAAAGCTACTATATTTGGCATATTTGTATATTTTGTATATCTACGTAATCCCATTAACATCATTCGTTGTTCGTCACCCTCTGCAAATGAAATTATACTCTCTTTACCTCTTAAATTAATGATATCTACTGCTTTATACAAGTAAAGTTTTGCCATTGCAATTTGTTCTTGAACTTTTTCTTCTCCATTATTTTTAGCAATTTTCTCTGTTCTAAGAATCGTACTTTCTGCCATGTAAATTTCAATAAGCATGTCGGCAGCAGCCATTAATAATTGTTGGTGTCCTTCTAAATCCGGACCGTATTTTTGAACTGCACCACCTGCAACCATTAAAAAGGCCTTTTTTATTTTTCCAATCATCTCTTTTTCTTCAGCAAATAATTCAGAATAATCTGATGTTTCAAATGATGGAATTCCCATTAATTCTTCCTGAACTTGAGAAGCAGGTCCTAATAAATCAACGTGGCCTTTCATTGCTTTTTTAATTAGCATTCCAACTGAAAGCATTCTATTGATTTCGTTGGTACCTTCATAAATACGTGCAATTCTGGCGTCTCTCCATGCACTTTCCATAGGAGTATCCTCTGAAAATCCCATTCCGCCAAAAATCTGTATTCCTTCATCAGCACAATTTTGAACGTCTTCAGAAACAGCAACTTTCAAAATAGAACACTCAATTGCATATTCTTCAACTCCTTTCAATTCTGCTTCCTGATGAGTGGCACCATCTTTTTCACGAGCAGTTATTCTATCTTCTATATCTTTTGCTGCTCTATAAGTTGCGCTTTCACCAGCATAACATGAAGTAGCCATTTCAGCAATTTTTTGTCTCACTGCCCCAAACTGAGAGATTGAAGTATTGAATTGGAATCTATCAACTGCATATTTTATAGCTCCTGTTGTAACTCTTCGTTGAGCGTCTAAGCAAGCTGCAGCTAATTTTATTCTTCCAACATTCAAAGCATTCATGGCAATTTTAAAACCATTTCCTCTTTCCGATAGCATATTTTCTATTGGAACTTTAGTTTCATTAAAGAACACTTGTCGAGTAGAAGAGGCTCTAATTCCTAACTTATGTTCTTCTTCTCCCATTGAAATTCCATTACAAGGATCGTTTTCAACAATAAAACCAGTTATGTTTTTGTCATCTTCGATACGAGCAAAAACAATAAATAAAGAACAAAAACCAGCATTTGAAATCCACATTTTTTGTCCTGTAATTTTGTAATGTGTTCCATCTTCTGATAAAACTGCTTTTGTTTTCCCAGAATTTGCATCCGATCCAGCCCCAGGTTCTGTTAAACAATAAGCACCAAACCATTCTCCTGATGCGAGTTTTGGAACATATTTTTGCTTTTGCTCCTCAGTTCCATAAAGCGTAATTGGCATGGTTCCTATTCCGGTGTGCGCACCAAATGCCGTTGAAAACGAACCTGTAGCTCCCGAAATATAATCGCAAACCAATACTGTATTTACAAATCCCATTCCCATTCCGCCATAAGCTTCAGGTACAGCTACACTAAGAAATCCAAGATCTCCCGCTTTTTTCATCGTTTCCTCAGTTAAGGCGAAATCTTTGTTTTCAAATCTATCTTTGTAAGGCCAAATCTCTTTGTCTACAAATTCTCTAACTGAATCACGCATCATCAGTTGCTCTTCATTGAAGTCTTCGGGCGTGAAAACATCTTCACATTTTGTCTCTTTTACTAGGAATTGACCTCCTCGTGTTTTAATATCCATTATTTTGCAGATTAAAGATTATAGACGAATAGATGTTAGACGCCTTATCTTGATTTAATATTATTTTATTTATTTAATGTGTTTTGAATTGACATCGTTGCCTTTTGAAACTCCTCTATTTTAATTTCAATTAAACTTGAGAAATCGTCGGTGATATATTTTCTATGATTTACTAATATTAGTTGTGATTGTAATTCATAAGAAGATCCTAACGAAATATCAATGAAATGACTGAAGGATTTATCAGTTCTACTCGAACCTTCTGCAATATTCGAAGGCATTGAAATAGAACATCTATCCATTTGATTTTTTAGATCAAATTTTTCAGAACTAGGATAAGTATCAGTAATATCTAAGATTTGTTTGGCTAGTTCCATTCCCATTTGCCATATTTTAAGTTTCTTAAAATTATGTCTTTTAAATTCGCTCATATTTTATCTTTTTATCGCTTTGATTTTTATTAATATCTATTATCTATCGTCTATTATCCATCCGTCTATTATCTATTATCTACTACAACAACTCAAAAACCCCCGCACTTCCCTGACCAGTTCCAACACACATACTCACTAACCCGTATTTACTCCCTCGTAATTTCATTTCGTCAAACAATTGAACTGATAATTTTGCTCCTGTACAACCTAGTGGATGCCCCAATGCAATTGCTCCTCCATTAACATTTACTATTTCTGGATTTAAATCCAATTCACGAATTACAGCCAATGATTGTGAGGCAAATGCTTCATTCAATTCGATTAAATCGATATCTTTTAATTGCAATCCTGCTTGTTTTAATGCTTTTGGAATGGCTTTTACTGGCCCAATTCCCATAATTCTTGGTTCTACACCAGCGGAAGCAAAATTGACTAATCTTGCAATAGGAGTGAGGTTGAGTTCTTTAACCATTTCTTCACTCATTATTAATATAAATGCCGCTCCGTCACTCATTTGGGAAGAATTTCCAGCAGTTACACTTCCGTCAGCTGCAAAAACTGCTCGTAATCCTGCCAAAGCTTCTACGGAAGTTCCTGCTCGTGGACCTTCATCTTTATTAACTAAATAGGATTTGGTTTCTTTTTTACCATTTTCATTGATGAAGGTTTGCTCAATCGTAATTGGTACAATCTGTTTGTCAAATTTTCCTTCCGATTGTGCTTTCAAAGCTTTCATGTGTGAATTATAAGCAAATTCATCTTGGTCTATTCTTGAAATGTTATATTGTCGGGCAACCGCTTCTGCAGTTAAACCCATTCCCCAATAGTAATCTTCATTTCCGGCTTTTGCTGCTGCATAATCAGGGGTTGGTTTATAACCACCCATAGGAATAAAACTCATACTTTCCGCACCTCCAGCAATTATACAATCGGCCATTCCTGATTGAATTTTAGCCGTTGCCATTCCTATAGTTTCTAATCCTGAAGCACAATATCTATTAACTGTTACTCCAGGAACATCCTCGATTTTTAATCCCATTAATGAAATCAATCGTCCCATATTCAAACCTTGTTCTGCTTCTGGCATGGCATTTCCAACCATTACGTCATCGATGCGTTTTTTGTCGAAATCGGGTAATTCATTCATCATAAACTGGATTGTTTCCGCCGCCAATTCATCAGGTCGCTTGAATCTAAATAGGCCTTTTGGTGCTTTACCAACGGCAGTTCTGTAAGCTTTTACAATATAGGCTGTTTTCATAATTTCTTTTTTTTTTTTGATAGACAATGAGATAATAGATTGATAAAATTTTACTTCGAATTTTTCTATCATCTTCCGTCTATTATCTTTTATTATTTATAATTCATAATTTATAATTAATTGCGAAGCGGTTTCCCCTTAGTTAACATAAATTGTATTCTTTCCAAGGTTTTTCTTTCGGTACATAAACTCAAAAAAGCTTCTCTTTCTATGTCTAATAAATATTGTTCTGATACCAATGTAGGTTCTGATAAATCTCCTCCCGCCATAACATAAGCCAGTTTATTTGCGATTTTCTTGTCATGTTCTGAAATGTATTTTCCAGCTTCCATTTGATCAGTTCCAACTAAGAACATTCCCAACGCTTGTTTTCCTAAAACTTTCACATCGTTTCGGCGAATAGGTTGAGTGTATCCTGCCTCTGCCATTAATAATGCATGTTTTTTAGCTTCAGCAATTTGGCGGTCTTTATTTACTATTACAACGTCTTTCCCATGTTGTAAAATACCCAAATCGTAGGCTTCATAAGCTGAAGTAGAAACTTTTGCCATTGCAACAGTCAAGAAATATTCTTGTAATACATTCAATTCAACGTCATTTTTTCGAAATAAATCAGAAGCTCGTAAGGTCATTTCCTTCGAACCTCCACCACCTGGAATTACACCAACTCCAAATTCTACTAATCCAATATACGTTTCTGCCGCAGCAACTACTTTATCAGCGTGCATGCTCATTTCGCAACCTCCTCCCAGTGTCATTCCGTGTGGAGCAACAATTACTGGAATTCCAGAATATCGAACACGCATCATTGTGTCTTGGAACATTTTAATAGCCATATTCAATTCGTCATATTCTTGCTCTACAGCCATCATAAATATCATTCCGATATTTGCACCCACACTGAAATTTGCTGCTTGGTTTCCAATAACCAATCCTTGATATTCTTTTTCTGATAAATCAATAGCTTTGTTGATGGCCTGTAAAACGTCGCCTCCAATGGTGTTCATTTTCGATTGGAATTCTAAATTCAAAATTCCATCTCCTAAATCTTGAATAATTGCTCCGCTATTACTCCATACCTTTTTGCTTTCGCGAATATTGTTTAAGATAATAAAGGCATCCTGACCTAGAGCTTTCGTTTGTGTTTTATTTGGAATCGAATAATAATAGGTTGCACCTTCTTTTACGGTATAAAAACTCGAATTTCCAGAAGCCAACATATCATTCACCCAAGAATTAGGTTCTAAGCCTTCCGTTTTCATGATTTCGATTCCTTTTTCAACACCAATGGCATCCCAAATTTCGAACGGACCATTTTCCCAACCAAAACCAGCTTTCATCGCATCGTCAATTTTGTACAATTCATCAGCTATTTCTGGAATTCTATTGGAAACATAAGCAAACATAGAAGCAAAACTCTTTCTATAAAATTCTCCAGCTTTGTCTTTTCCGGTTACCAATATTTTGAAACGATCAATAGGTTTTGCTATCGTTTTTGTTAATTCGAGCGTTGCAAATGATGCTTTTTTTGCGGCTCTATATTCTAATGTATTTAAATTCAATGATAAAATATCTCGACCTTCTTTTTTATAAAAACCTTGACCAGTTTTGCTTCCAAGCCAATTGTTTTCCATCATTTTTTTTATAAAATTGGGTAATTGAAACAAATCGTGTTTTTCGTCATTAGGACAGTTTTCATAAATTCCGTTGGCCACATGTACTAAAGTGTCTAATCCAACTACATCAACCGTTCTAAAAGTCGCCGATTTAGGTCTTCCAATAACTGGACCTGTTAATTTATCAACTTCTTCAATAGTTAAACCTAATTCTTTGACTAAGTGAAATAAACTCTGAATTCCAAAAATACCAATTCGATTACCTATAAATGCGGGAGTATCTTTGGCAACAACCGAAGTTTTTCCTAAAAATTTCTCTCCGTATATTGTAAGAAAATCAATTATTTCAGGGGAGGTTTGCGGCCCTGGAATAATCTCAAATAATTTTAAATATCTTGCTGGATTAAAAAAGTGGGTTCCACAAAAGTGCTTCTGAAAATCTTCACTTCTTCCTTCACTCATAAAGTGAATCGGAATTCCTGAAGTATTTGATGTTACCAAAGTTCCTGGTTTGCGGTATTTTTCTATTTGTTCAAATACTAATTTCTTGACATCCAAACGCTCAACAACCACTTCAATAATCCAATCTACATTGGCAATTTTAACCAAATCGTCGGTGGTGTTTCCTGTGGTAATTCTACTAGCAAATTTTTGATTGTAAATAGGGGAAGGTTTCGATTTTAATGAATTGGCTAAATGCTCATTAACCAATCTATTTCTAACGATCTTACTTTCTAATGTTAATCCCTTTTTTTCTTCGTCACTTGTCAATTGATTTGGTATAATATCTAATAGTAAAACTTCAACTCCGATATTGGCAAAATGACATGCAATTCCCGATCCCATAATACCGGAACCTATAACTGCAACTTTTTTAATGGTACGTTTCATTTATTTATTTTTTTTGGTCTGTTGGACTTTCGGTATTACTAAATATTTTTTTCTCTAGAATTAATTCATTTATAATATCAGTTACTTCCGTAAAGTGCTTTAATTTCTCTTCTGAAACATGATTTTTAATTGTTTCGTTAAATTTTAAAACAGTATTTCTGGATAATTCTCTCTTTTCTCTCCCAAAATCAGTTAGGTAAATTAGTACTCCACGACCATCTTTTGGATTTTTCTTCCTTATAATTAACCCTTTATCTTCCATCGATTTTAATGTTCTTGTTAAGCTTGTTGCCTCCATTCCCATTTTTGGACCCAATGAAGTTGAAGGTGTTCCTTTGTCTTTATCCATACTCAACAAGGCAAAACCAGTAGCCATAGAAGCACCGTAATTTTGAGCCTCATCATTATACATTCTTGAGACTGCCTGCCATGTAGCTCTTAATATATAATCTATAGTTTTCTCTTTCATCAGTTTTATTTATTTTCAAATGTAATAAAAAATAGTATGCACGCATAGTATTTTTATATTTATTTTATGTTAAAAAAAAATCCTCATAATTGAGGACTTTTTTTTAATTGTAAATTTTATTAAATAGGTCTTTATACTTCTCAAGTATAACCTTTCGTCTGAGCTTTAACGTTGGGGTTACGTGGCCACCATCAATGGTCCAAAGGTCAGGAGTTAGCTCAAATCTCTTCACTCTTTCCCAATTTCCAAATTTTTCATTTATTTTATCTACTTCTTCCTGAATTCGCTCAATAACTTTTGGATTATTTGCAATAGCTTCATTAGAAGTGTCTGGAGTGATATTGTGTAATTTTTGCCATTCCTTAATATATTCAAAGTGGGGTTGAATAAAAGCAGCTGGCATTTTTTGACCATCGCCAATTACCATTATTTGTTCTATAAATCGAGATTGCTTAAATGCATTTTCAAGTAATTGTGGTGATATGTATTTTCCGCCTGAGGTTTTAAACATTTCTTTTTTGCGATCGGTGATTTTTAGAAACCCTTCAAAATCTATTTCACCGATGTCGCCAGTATGAAAATATCCGTCTTTCAATACCTCATTTGTTTGTTCAGGATCTTTATAATAACCCAACATTACATTTGGCCCTTTGCATAGAATTTCTCCATCTTCAGCAATTTTTATTTCTACTTGATCAACTACTTTTCCAACAGTTCCTACTTTATAGCCACGATTTCTCATATCGTTAATAGAAATTAATGGAGAAGTTTCTGTTAAACCGTAGCCTTCCATGATTGTGATATTTGCTGCAGCAAAAATTCTTGCCAATCTTGGTTGTAAAGCCGCACTTCCACAAGCAATCATTTCTAAATTGCCTCCAACACCTTCTTTCCACTTGCTAAAAACTAATTTACGTGCTATTTTTAATTGGAATTCATACCACCAACCATTTTCATTATAAGGTTTAAATTTGAATCCTAAATTTAATGCCCAAAAGAATATCAATTTTTTAACGCCTTTCAATTCCAATCCTTTAGAATAAATTTTATCATATACTTTTTCCAAAACTCTTGGCACACCAGTCATTAAATTGGGTTTTACCTCTTTTAGGTTGTCACCAATTTTATCAATCGATTCCCCGAAATAAATGGAAACACCATAATATTGACATAAATATAAATAAAATCGCTCTAAAATATGACACACCGGTAAATAACTCATGGTTCTGCTATTTCCTGGTGAAAGCGGAATTCTAGCAGCTCCAGCAAATACGTTAGAAACAATATTATTGTGAGAAAGCATAACCCCTTTAGGTTTTCCAGTAGTTCCTGAAGTGTAAATAATAGTTGCTAAATCATTAGGTTGAACCAAATTCTTTCTTGCTTCCACTTCGTCTTGGTTGTCTAGACCTTCACCAATGGTAAGAAGTTCGGTCCAATTTTTACATCCTTCGATAGTATCAAATGAGTAAACTTCTTTCAGTTTAGGAACGTTAGCTCTTATAAGATTTACCTTACGTAATATTTCAGCATCGGAAACAAAACAATAAACCGATTCCGAATGATTAAGAATATATTCGTATTCCGATTCAGAAATGGTAGGATAAATAGGTACGTTTTGAGCACCTGTTTGTAAAACACCAATATCAACAATATTCCATTCGGTTCTATTATTGGTAGAAATTACTGCAATTTTATCGTCTTTCTGAACGCCAATTTTCAGTAAAGCACGTGAAATCGCATTGAATTTATTGATGTATTCTTCTGTAGAAGTTTTTATCCAATTCCCATCATATTTCGTTACTAATGCATCCGAAATGGAATTGTATTTTTCTAATTGATAATAAGGAAACTCGAATAACCGCGTTACATTTGTCATTATAAATAGATTTTTTTTAACCTAGCCAAATTAATGAAAAATTTACACTTTCAATAATTTATTAATATATTTAATAAAAATTAACATAATTATACCATATAGTTTTTAATTTTACATTATGAAAAAACAGCTCAAAATTATTGGAATTTTATTATTGGTATTGGCGCTTCTATTTGGAGGTAAATATGTATACGATATGAATATCAACCATAATTTTGAAACAATTTCTGAAGGAAAAGTTTATAAATCGGGGGTTATTCCTCCCGATGAGTTAGAAACCTACGTAAAAAAATATAAAATCAAGTCTATTGTTGATTTGCGATTCCCGGGAACCGGCGACGACGTAAATAATCCTGAAGATGCTGCTGAATTAGAAGCTGAGAAAAGTGCTGTTGCAAAAATAATAGGATTAAATTATTTTAATGACGGTTCCGATCAAGTACCTACGAAAGAAAATCTAGTTTTGTTTTATAAAATTATGGACAATCCAGCTAATTATCCGGTATTAATTCACTGTTATCATGGAGTAGGGCGTGCCGAATTGTACTCTGCAGTGTACCGAATAGAATATGAAAATTGGGACAAAGACGAAGCCAGAACTAGCACCCGATTTTTAACCAAATGGAGCTCATTTGATTTAGGAAAACCGAAAGGAGATTTCTTACACAACTATATTAGAAGAAAAGATTCTTTGAGGTAATACTAAATCAAGTTTCGCGCGAGGGATAACAGGGGAAATCCCACATTATTGCAAGTTGGAACAACTTAGCAATTTTGTGGATTGCAGCGAATAGCCCGACCGAGTTTAACTGGAGATTACTTTTTTCCTTGAAATGAGGTAAACGAGGGCGCGCCCAAATAAAAAAAAGGTACTACTTTACTTAGTTTCTATCCATTTTCTCGCATTCACAAAAGCTTCGTGCCAAGGGGAAACTTCGTCGTTTCGGTCATTGGGATAATTGGCCCAATTCCACTGAAATGTCGAGCGTTCAATGTGCGGCATCATCACTAAATGGCGGCCTGTTTTATCGCATAGCATCGCCGTGTTATAATCGGATCCATTTGGGTTTGCAGGGTAATCGGCGTAAGCATATTTAGAAACGATATTGTAATTTTCCTCTGGTAAAGGTAGGTTGAATCGGCCTTCACCATGCGAAATCCATACTCCTAAAGTAGCTCCCGCAAGTGTAGATAACATCACTGAATTATTTTCTTGAATGATTACCGAAGTAAAGCCACTTTCGTGCTTTCTGGAAGTATTGTGCTTCATTTTTCCATGTACTTCATGCTCCGGATTAATGACTTCCAACTCCATAAACAACTGGCATCCGTTGCAAATTCCTACCGATAAAGTATCTTCTCTTTTGAAGAAATTGGCTAAGGCCGTTTTTGCTTTTTCATTGTATAAAAATGCTCCAGCCCAACCTTTTGCCGATCCTAATACATCAGAATTTGAAAATCCACCTACAGCGCCAATAAACTGAACGTCTTCTAGATTTTCTCTTCCCGAAATTAAATCGGTCATGTGTATGTCTTTCACATCAAAGCCAGCAAGGTACATCGCGTTGGCCATTTCACGCTCGGAATTACTTCCTTTTTCACGAATAATAGCGGCTTTCGGACGTGATTTTGAGGCGTCGATTACGGGTTTTTTTCCTGTAAAATGTGTTGGGAAAGTGAAATTTAGTGGTTGGTTTTTATAATTTTCGAAACGGGCTTTTGCCATTCCGTTTTTCGATTGTTTTTGATCCAATAGGTAAGAAGTTGAATACCAAATGTCTCTGTATTTTGGTATATCAAATGATAATGGACCAAAATTTAAAGTAGCTTCATTGGTTACTTTTCCTATTTTATGAAAAGGAATGTTATTGGAATTTAATTTGCTTTCCAATTCATCATCATTTTTTGCTTGAAATACAATTCCGATATTTTCAGCAAATAGAATTTTTATTAAATCTTTTTCTTCAAAAGAGCTCGAATCTATTGTGGCTCCTAAATTATTATTAGCAAAACACATTTCTAATAAAGTAATAATCAATCCACCACTTCCAATATCATGTCCAGCAATAATTTGATTGTTTACAATGGCATCTTGAATTACATTGAATGCTTTTTTGAAAAAATCGGAATCTTTTATGGTTGGCACTTCCGTTCCAATGGTATTTAAAACTTGAGCAAATGAAGTTCCACCCAATTTAAAATCGTCTTGCGACAAATTGATATAATAAATAGAGCCACCGCCAATTTGCAATACTGGTTCTACTACTTTTTTAATATCGGTGCAATTTCCACCTGCCGATATTATTACCGTTCCCGGCGCAATAACTTCTTCATTTGGATATTTTTGTTTCATCGAAAGGGAATCTTTCCCTGTTGGGATATTAATTCCTAATTCGATAGCAAAATCAGAACAACTTTGAACGGCAGCATATAAACGCGCGTCTTCGCCTTCGTTTTTACAAGCCCACATCCAATTGGCAGATAAGGAAATCCCTTTGATCCCGTCTTTAATTGGAGCCCAAATAATATTTGACAACGCTTCGGCAATTGCGGTTCTAGTTCCTGCAACCGGATCAATTAATGACGCAATAGGAGCGTGCCCAATTGAGGTTGCAATCCCTTCTTTTCCAAGGTAATCCAAAGCCATAACGCCACAGTTATTAAGTGGCAATTGAATTGGTCCAGCACATTGTTGTTTGGCGACTTTTCCACCCACACAACGGTCTACTTTATTGGTCAACCAATCTTTACAGGCTACGGCTTCCAATTGTAAAACTTGCTCTAAATAGGTTGCTATTTTTTCTTGCGAATAGTTTAAATCGGCGTAATTTATAGTAACTGTTTTATCGGTCATGATTGTTTTCGGAGAACTTCCAAAAAAATCTTCTAAGGCAAAATCCATTGGTTTTTTACCTGTAGTTTTTGATTCAAATGTAAAACGATGATTGTCGGTTACCTCACCAACTTGGTACATTGGAGAGCGCTCTCTGTCGGCAATTTTTTGAAGTAATTCAATGTCATTTTGACCAATCACCAATCCCATTCTTTCTTGAGATTCGTTTCCAATGATTTCTTTTGCAGAAAGCGTCGGATCCCCAACAGGCAATTTATCTAAATCGATTAATCCGCCCGTTTCTTCAATTAATTCTGAAAGACAATTCAAGTGTCCTCCAGCACCGTGGTCATGGATAGAAACGATAGGATTGTGATCGCTTTCTACTAATCCTCGGATAGCATTTGCAGCTCTTTTTTGCATTTCAGGGTTGGATCGTTGAATAGCGTTCAATTCAATTCCAGAACTAAATTCGCCTGTATCTGCGGATGAAACTGCCGCTCCACCCATTCCAATTCGGTAATTATCACCACCTAAAATAACGATTTTGTCACCTGCTTTTGGTTTTTGCTTGATGGCTTGGTCTAATTTTCCGTAACCAATTCCACCCGCTTGCATGATCACTTTATCGTAACCTAATTTACGGTTGTTTTCTTCGTGTTCGAAGGTAAGAATTGATCCTGAAATTAAAGGTTGACCAAATTTATTTCCAAAATCGGAAGCTCCATTGGATGCTTTTATCAAAATATCCATTGGAGTTTGATACAGCCATTTTCTTTCTGGCATTACGTTTTCCCAAGGTTTCAATTCCGATAATCTAGAATAAGAAGTCATGTAAACCGCCGTTCCAGCAAGTGGAATTGAGCCTTGACCACCGGCTAATCTGTCACGAATTTCTCCACCCGATCCTGTTGCAGCTCCGTTAAAAGGTTCTACAGTTGTAGGGAAATTATGTGTTTCTGCTTTAAGCGAAAGAACAGAATCAAAATCTTTGGTTTCATAGAAATCTGCTTTTTCAGGGCTTTTAGGTGCAAATTGTTGCACTTTTGGTCCTTTTATAAAAGCAACATTATCTTTATAAGCGGAAACAATATCGTTCGGATTTTCTGCTGATGTTTTCTTTATTAATTTGAATAGGGAAGTGGGCATTTCAACTCCGTCAATTACAAAAGTACCATTGAAAATTTTATGACGACAGTGTTCTGAATTAGCTTGAGAAAAACCAAACACTTCAGAATCGGTTAATTTTCTTCCTATTTTAGTTGATAATTTATTCAAATAATCTACTTCTTCATCGCTTAAAGCTAAACCTTCACTTTGATTATAGGTCCCAATATCATCAATTTCTAAAATCGCTTCTGGTTCGATATTGATGTTGAAAATAGTTTGATTTAGCTCTTGGTATTTTTGCGAAAGCATCGGATCAAAATCGGTAAAATCGGAATTTACTTTGAAAAATTCTTCAATTCTAACGATCCCTGAGATTCCCATATTTTGAGTAATCTCTACGGCATTGGTGCTCCAAGGAGTAATCATTGTAGCTCGAGGGCCAATAAAAAAATCCGTTCCAAGAGTATTTAGAACGGATTTATCTATTTTAATTGAGTTACCAAAAAGCCAGTTTAATTTTGAAATGTCTTCTGCAGAAAATTCTTTTTGCGATTGAACAGCAAAAACCGTATTGGTTTCGTTTTCGAAAAAGTGAATCATTTTATTGTTTTGTTGTTGTGTTGTGCAAAATTACTTTTTAAAAGTCCATTTTGCAAAATAATTTGTATTGTGTTTTTTATTATTAAAATGAAATAATTACAATTAAAATAATGTTATTTGTCCGTCTTCATCTAGTTGAATATCGGAATCATCAAAATCCGTATTATCAAAATCTTCATTTACTTCAACTTCAATTTCTTCAGGAATTACTTCCTCAGGAATTTCAAAGGGCAGTGGCTCAAGCAAGCTAACTTGTTTTACCTTGTCGGTTGTTAATTGGTTACCTAATGCTTTAAATCCTTTTACTGCTATAAATGCTTCAATATCAACAATTAAGTTATCTTTTTGAACTCCTTTTATTTTATTAAACATTAATTCTGCAACTGGTCGGTAATCGGTAGAAACAATTTCTAATTGAGAATTTGGGTGTTCTGTTATGAATGATTCTTCTTTGTTTTCAAATTCCACTAAGAATCGTTTTACAAAATAACGTTCTTTTTCACCATCATAATAAATTGCTGATATTGGTTTTTTAGGAATCCATTTTTCTAACACAACCATATCTTCATCAAAGTGGGTTGTTAATTCAGGGGTGATAACTTTTAATTTACCAGATTGATTAATAATTAGAATCTTATCATTAGGTCTAAATTCTCCTAACAATTCTCCTCGAGCATCTACATTTAGTCTTTGAACGGTGTCGTCAAACCATATTTTACGAGGTAATAAAGTTGAAATTCCTTTTTCTTTAAGTTCAACTTTTTTAATAGGATATTTAGTTACGATATTACCTTTTGAAGAACGACCTTTTATGGCCAATTTAGCAAAATCAATATCGAATTTCAGTTTCTTTATACTTCCTACTTGGCGAAGTAAAACTGTTATTACTTCAGCTTCACCATTTGGATTACAAGAGAAATAAAGCACTTGCGATCCTGGTTTTTCATTTGTTAAATCATAAAATTTGTCTCTAGTTACTCCAGATACATTAAATCTTTTTATGTAGGAAGGACCGTTTTTACCATCTCGATAAATCATATTGTAAATGGTACGTTTATCACTTTTATCAAAAATAGCTACGTGAATGATGTCTTTACCTACAAAAGTTTTTGCATCAACTTTGGTAACCATCATTTTTCCATCTCTGAGAAAAACGATAATATCATCAATATCAGAGCAATCGGCTACATATTCGTCTTTTTTAAGACTCGTTCCTACAAATCCTTCTTCTCTGTTTACGTACAATTTGGTATTTCTTAAAACTACTTTAGTAGCTTCAATATCATCAAAAATTCTTAGCTCGGTTTGTCGTTCACGACCTTTACCATATTTTTCTTTCAATCGAGTAAAATATGCTATTGCAAAATCGATTAGGTTGTCCAAGTCGAATTTCACTTGTTCGATGTCACCTTCAAGAGCTTCAATTTTATCTTGGGCTTTATTGCTATCAAATTTTGAAATTCTCATGATTCGAATTTCCGTGAGTCGTAAAATATCGTCTTCTGTAATCGCTCTCTTTAAATGTTTTATATGAGGTTTTAAACCTTCATCTATTGCATTAATTACACCTTCTTTGGTGTCTTCTTCCTCAATTAAACGATATACTTTTTGTTCAATAAAAATACGTTCTAAAGAAGCAAAGTGCCATTGTTCTTCTAATTCTGACAATTGAATTTCTAATTCACTTTTTAACAAACTAACTGTTCTGTTGGTTGAAATTTTAAGCATATCAGAAACACCAATGAACAACGGACTATTGTTTTCTATAACGCACCCTAAAGGAGAAACAGAAGTTTCGCAGGCCGTGAAGGCAAATAAGGCATCGATGGTTTTATCTGGTGAAACACCTGGAAATAAATGAATTAAGATTTCAACTTCTGCGGCGGTATTGTCTTCAATTTTTTTAATTTTGATTTTACCTTTTTCATTAGCTTTCAAAATACTATCAATTAATGTAGTAGTATTAGTAAAAAATGGAATTTGGGTAATCACCAAAGTGCTTTTGTCTAATTGACTAATTTTAGCACGAACTCGAACTCTTCCGCCGCGCATTCCATCATTATAGTTTGAAACATCCGCAATTCCTGCAGTTTGAAAATCAGGAAATAATTGGAATGGTTTTCCTTTTAATATTTTTATAGAAGCGTCTATTAATTCATTAAAATTATGTGGTAGTACTTTCGTAGATAAACCTACGGCAATACCTTCGGCTCCAGAAGCTAATAAGAGAGGGAATTTAACTGGTAAGTTAATTGGTTCCGCTCGACGACCATCATAAGAAACCCCCCAATCAGTAATTTTTGGAGAATACAAAACTTCTAGAGCAAATTTTGACAACCGTGCCTCGATATATCTTGACGCAGCTGCACTGTCACCAGTTAAAATATTACCCCAGTTTCCTTGACAATCTATTAATAAATCTCTTTGACCTATTTGAACCATTGCATCTGCAATACTTTGATCACCATGTGGATGGTATTGCATAGTGTGACCTACTACATTGGCAACTTTATTAAACCTACCGTCGTCTAACTCTTTCAAAGAGTGCATGATACGACGTTGAACTGGTTTAAAACCATCCTCAATTGCAGGAACAGCACGTTCTAAAATTACATAGGAAGCATAATCCAAAAACCAATCTTTGTACATTCCTGTAACTTTGGTAATGGTATCATTGGCATCTTCTTCATTTTCATAAAAATGCTTCTCGTCTGATGGTTTAGATTGTTTTTCCTCGTATGGAAAAATATTTTCTTCTTCTTCGTCCATTAATTTTTATTGACTCTTTTATACTAAATTGCTTCGACAACATTTAAATCGACTTTCAAGTTTTTAATAATAAAATCTTGGCGGTCAGGGGTATTTTTACCCATATAGAAGGATAATAATTGCTCAATTGATGTGGCTTTATCCATCATAATTGGGTCCAAACGAATGGATTCTCCAATGAAATTTTTAAATTCATCAGGTGAAATTTCTCCCAATCCTTTAAATCGAGTGATTTCAGGTTTGGGTTTTAACTTCTCAATGGCTTCTTTTCGCTCATCGTCTGAATAGCAATATATCGTTTCTTTCTTATTTCTTACTCTAAAAAGGGGAGTTTGCAAAATATACAAATGGCCTTCTTTTATTAATTCTGGGAAAAATTGCAGGAAAAACGTAATTAATAATAATCGTATGTGCATTCCGTCCACATCGGCATCGGTTGCAATTACAATATTATTATATCGCAAACGCTCCAATCCATCTTCTATATCCAATGCGGCTTGTAGCAAGTTGAATTCTTCATTTTCGTAAACGATTTTCTTAGTCATTCCATAGGAATTTAAAGGCTTACCACGCAAACTAAATACTGCTTGGGTATTGACATCTCTAGATTTAGTAATTGATCCAGAAGCCGAATCTCCTTCGGTAATAAAAAGGGTACTTTCTAAACTTCGAGGGTTTTTGGTATCTTGAAGATGTACTCTGCAATCTCTTAATTTTTTATTATGAAGATTGGCTTTTTTTGCTCTATCAGTGGCTAATTTTCTAATTCCTGAAAGTTCTTTTCTTTCGCGTTCTGCTTGTAGAATTTTGCGTAATAAGGCATCAGCAGTGGTAGGATTTTTATGTAAATAATTATCCAAATTTGTTTTCACAAAATCATTTACAAAAGTACGAACCGATGGCATTCCAGCTTCAGAACCCATATCAGTAGAACCCAATTTAGTTTTTGTTTGTGATTCAAAAACGGGTTCCATTACTTTGATGCTAATTGCAGTTACGATTGATTTTCTTACGTCGGAAGCTTCAAACCCTTTGTTGTAAAATTCTCGTATTGTTTTTACAATAGCTTCTCTGTAGGCCGCTAAATGTGTTCCTCCTTGAGTAGTGTTTTGACCGTTTACAAAGGAGTGGTATTCTTCGCTGTATTGCGTTTTACTGTGTGTAAGCGCAATTTCGATATCATTTCCTTTTAAATGTATGATTGGGTATTCTAAATCATCGGCGTGAATGGTTTCCTCCAATAAATCTTTAAGACCATTTTCAGAATAGTATTTTTCTCCGTTGAATAAAATGGTCAAACCGTTGTTAAGGTAACAGTAGTTTTTCACCATTTTAATTACATATTCAATTCGGAATTTGTAATTTTTAAATATCGTTTCATCAGGAGTGAAGGTTACTTTGGTACCTTTTCTCTTAGTGGTTTCAATTATATCTTCTTCTAAAACTAGATTTCCTTCCGAAAATTCTGCAGCTTTTTGTTTGTCATCACGAACAGATTCAACACGGAAATAATTAGAAAGTGCATTTACAGCTTTAGTACCAACACCATTTAAACCTACCGATTTTTTGAAGGCAAGCGAATCGTATTTACCTCCAGTATTCATTTTGGAAACTACATCAACTACTTTTCCCAATGGAATTCCACGACCATAATCACGAACAGTTACTATTTTATCTTTTATGGTAACCTCAATGGTTTTGCCGGCTCCCATTACAAATTCATCGATACAGTTATCTAATATTTCTTTTAAAAGTATATAAATACCATCGTCAGGAGAGGAGCCATCTCCTAGTTTTCCAATATACATTCCTGGTCGCATTCGGATATGTTCTTTCCAATCGAGGGAGCGTATATTGTCTTCGGTATATTGATTTTGTTCTAACATTTTAATTAATATGGATTTTACTGCTATTTGTTTGGTATTATATTAATTTCAGACCAACAGAGTGCTAATTTAGTTATATTCGCTTAGTTTTAAAATTATTTTTTTCAAAGTTATTAAGAATGATATTGACAATTTTATTTATAATTTAAGATCTCAGATTTTAGATTTATAAACGAAATAAATAATATAAAACGATATTTTGCCCCAGATAGAAATGGATAGCATTTTTTTGAGAAAATGTATTTTTTCTTAGTTTTAATGAGCGACCAAAGGAAGCTCCATTTTTGGTTAGAAAACAACATTTTATTAAAAAATCTTGTAATGGATAGCTGGAAACAGGCTCTTAAAAAAAAACCGCTAATCTAGCGGTCTTATATTTATTTATACGTTGAATCGGAAGTGCATTACGTCGCCATCTTTTACAACATATTCTTTTCCTTCTACTCTAAATTTTCCTGCTTCTTTGCATTTGGCTTCAGATCCATAGTGAATAAAATCTTCGTAGGAGATTACTTCGGCACGGATAAATCCTTTTTCAAAATCGGTATGAATTACACCAGCGGCTTGAGGTGCAGTGGCCCCTACATTGATTGTCCATGCACGAACTTCTTTAACTCCAGCGGTGAAATAGGTTTGTTGTTTCAATAATTTATAGGCTGCACGAATTAAAACCGAAGATCCTGGTTCAGTTAATCCCATGTCTTCAAGGAAAATTTGACGTTCTTCATAACTTTCTAATTCTGCGATATCAGCTTCAGCACCCACAGAAAGTATGATTACTTCGGCGTCTTCAGATTTTACTAATTCGCGAACTTGATCTACATATTGATTACCGTTCACAGCGGCTTCTTCATTTACGTTACAAACATATAGAACGGGTTTTGTGGTAATTAATTGGAATGATTCCATTAATTCTTCTTCTTCATGATTTTGCGGAATTACAGTTCTGGCTGATTTTGCTTGTAATAAAGCGTCTTTAATACGGTCTAATAATGCTTTTTCAGTTTGCGCCTCTTTATTCCCTGTTTTTGCAGCTCGATTTACTTTTTCAAGTCGTTTTTCAACGGTTTCAAGGTCTTTTAATTGCAATTCGATGTCAATGGTTTCTTTGTCTCTAATCGGATTTACATTTCCATCAACATGAATAATATTATCATTATCAAAACATCGTAAAACATGAATTATAGCATTACATTCTCTAATATTTCCAAGAAATTGATTTCCTAGACCTTCTCCTTTACTTGCTCCTTTGACTAAACCTGCAATATCAACAATATCAACAGTTGCCATTTGAACGCGCTCTGGTTTTACTAATTCTTCTAATTTTGAGATTCTTGAATCAGGTACATTTACTACACCAATATTGGGTTCGATAGTACAAAATGGGAAGTTAGCGCTTTGTGCTTTAGCGTTAGACAAACAATTGAATAATGTTGATTTTCCAACATTTGGTAATCCTACAATTCCTGCTTTCATTATGGTTTATTTTTTAAGAGTGCAAATATAGGATTTATATCTTTTAATAAAAATCAGTAAATAATTTCTTTATTTTACTGATAGTCATTTTTTTTATGTTACCTTGGCCCATATTTTATTATTTATACACCTATAAAACAATTTGTTTATGAAAAAAATTACATTATTCGCACTATTATTGAACATCTCTTTTCTTTTTGCCCAAAAAGAAGTTACAGGAGTAGTAAAAGACAACACAGGAGTAGTACTTCCTGGTGTAAATGTCCTAGAAAAAGGAACTTCAAACGGTACAACAACAGATCTCCAAGGAAATTACAAGATTAAAGTAAAAGAAGGCGCAACAATAACTTTTAGTTATATTGGGTTTTCAAAAGTTGAAAAAATGGCTACAGAATCAACTATTGATGTCGTTCTTTCTGAACAAGGTGAACAAGCATTAGATGAAATTGTAATTGTTGGAACACGAACCGCTCCACGAAGCAATACAAATTCTGCATTACCTATAGATGTTTTGTCAGCCAAAGAATTGTCTTCTACAGGACAATCAACTTTTGATAAAGCATTACAATATAGAATACCTTCATTTAATACCGTTCAAACACCGGTTAATGATGCTACGTCTTTACTAGATCCATACGAGATTAGAAACATGGGACCAAGTAGAACATTAATTCTTATTAATGGAAAAAGAAAAAATATGAGTGCATTAGTTTATACTCAAACTTCTCCAGGACGAGGTGAAACAGGTTCAGATATTTCAGCAATCCCTACAGATGCTATTGAAAGAGTAGAAATTCTTCGCGATGGTGCTTCTGCACAATATGGTTCTGACGCCATAGCTGGGGTTATGAACATTATACTTAAAAAAAATACCACAATTGGTTCTGCTACATTAAGAAGTGGAATTACAAGTAAAGGTGATGGTGAGATGTTTGGAATTAGTTTAAATAACGGATCTACTGTTGGGGAAAACGGATTTATTAATTATACAATAGACTTTTCTAAAGTAGCATTAGCCAACAGACCAGGTAAAGTAAATGCAGATGGAGAAGCGGCTGATTTTGGGGCTAGTTTGTCAGTAGTTAATGCTTTTTTAGCAAAAATGCCAGATGCAGGAAACATAAATGGTTCTCCAGAAACCGCTTCTGCAAAATTCTTAATTAACGGTGGGGAAAAATTTAATGACAATACTCAAATGTATTATAATGCAGCTTATGTTTACAAAAAAGTAAATTCATTTGCTAATTATAGAACTCCCTACTGGAGATCTGTTGCAGACATGCCCTATCTAGCAGATTTATTCGCTGGGGGAAATCCCGCAAATTATATGGGATATGTTCCAACATTTGAAGGAGATTTGAATGATTATAATGCAACATTAGGATATAAATCTGTCAAAAATGGTTGGAATACCGATGCGAGTATAACAACTGGGGGAAATTCTCAAATATATGGTGTTTCGAATTCTCAAAATAGATCTAAAGATAGTAATGGAAATTTCATCTATGGTTCAGCAACACCTATTTCGTTTAAACCTGGGGGAACAACATTCAATCATTATGTAGGAAATATTGATATTTCTAAAAACATAAATGATAAACTAAGTGTAGGTTTTGGTTCAGAATTTAGAACAGAGAACTTTGAGATTCTTGTTGGAGACGAAGCTTCATATATTGGTTCAGGAGCCGATTCATTTCAAGGAAATACTCCAGAAAACTCTGGAAAATTTAATCGATACAATCTTGGAGCTTACCTAGATTTAGCATATGATTTTAATAAAGACTTTCTTATAAATGGAACTCTTAGATATGAAAATTATAGTGATTTTGGAAGTGCAACAGTTTGGAAAGTAAGTTCTAGATATAAATTTGCGGATGATAAAGTTACTTTGAGAGCATCACTTTCTACAGGATTTAGAGCTCCTTCATTGCATCAAATTTATACTCAAAAATCTCAATCTTCTTTCGTTCCTGGACAAGGAATTGTTGTGGAAGGGTTGATTAACAATGTTTCTTCTGCTGCAAGAGCAAGTGGTGTTCCAAAATTGGATGCTGAAAATTCTTCTAATTTTACCGTTGGTTTTGGTTTGAAACCATCTAAAAACTTCAACTTAACTTTAGATTATTATAATATAAAAGTTAATGATAGAATAGTATTGGGAAATACAATCCAATTTTCTGTCTCCAATAACTCCGCTTTTTTTGTGAATGGTATAGACTCTCGAACTTCAGGAATTGATTTAGTAACTGGTTATCGAAACATAACTATAGGTGAAGGAAAAATGGCATTGAACCTTTCAGGTAATTATACGATTCAAAATGAAAGAGAGGGTGCAGTTAAAAATCCTGCTAGCGTTAATGCTGTAGGGCAATCAGTTATAGACGCTACTCAAGAAGCATTATTATTTACTTCAAGACCTAAATTTAAATTTATTGGAGGTGCTGACTACGAAATTGGAAAATGGGGTTTGTCATTAAATAATACACTTTTTGGACCTACTAAATTTAAAAATGCGGGTATGTCTAATGATTTGAGAGTTGAATTTTTAACTAAAGTTGTAACTGATTTAGGAATTACTTATTCCGCATCTAAAAAATTAACAATTGCTTTAAACGTAAATAACCTATTAAATGTTTTACCTGAATGGAAATTTAAAGCAGAAAATGCAGCAGGAACTGCAATTTTAAATGGTACATCAACGGTTACAAATGAGAGAGAACAATTCAATCTGGTTACTTTTAATGGACGTTATTCCCAAATGGGTTATGATGGGTATCATTTTAGTCAATTAGGGACTATGGTTAACTTATCTTTGAATTATAAATTCTAATTTATTTTTTAAATAATTTTATTCAAAAAAAAATCCTGAGTTTATAGCTCAGGATTTTTTTATTATTCGTTGTGTAAAAAAGCTTGTCTGTTTAGAAGTGTTTCTTCGCTTTCCACATGATTTTCGTCAGGAACACAACAATCTACAGGACAAACAGCTGCACATTGTGGTTCTTCGTGAAACCCTTTACACTCGGTGCATTTACCTGGAACAATATAGTAAATATCATCTGAAATAGGTGTTTGAGGTGCGTCAGCATCTACTTCTGTACCATCGGCCAAAATTACTTTTCCTCTAATTTTTGTTCCGTCTTTGTACCTCCAATCGTCAGCTCCTTCATAAATTGCTGTGTTCGGACATTCCGGTTCACAAGCACCACAATTAATACATTCGTCTGTTATTTTTATTGCCATTTTTTATAGTCTTAAAGTTAAAGGTCATAAAGTCTTAATTTTGTCCAAGAGTTAATCTTTTGAAATTCGACATTTTTATCCTTATTTTTGTGCAAAATTACATCCAAAACTTATCATAAACAAATCAATATGACATTAGAACATAAAAAAAGTATTTTCATTCAACTAGGTAAATTTTTATCGCAATTTTCTGAGGTTGGAAATACTAAATGTCAGACGGTTCTTAACAACGATTTGTTTTATGATAAATTCATTGAATTAATTCAGTTATCACCATCACATAACGGCTGGTACACCAATGAAAACGTATATTTTGCAATTCAATCTTGGGCAGAGGCATTGACCGAGGAGAATTTAAACCTATGGTTGGGTAGTTATAATTTAGATAATGTAAATCCTAAAACAGTTGGATTGGTTTTAGCAGGAAATATTCCTTTAGTGGGTTTTCATGATTTTATTTCTGTTTTACTTTCAGGTCATAAAGTATTGGTGAAAACCTCTTCAAACGATCAGTATTTATTACCCTTTTTAGCAAAATACATAATTTCGATTGAACCTAAATTAGAAGATTACATCACTTTTGTAGAGGGTAAATTAGAATATTATGATGCTGTAATTGCAACCGGAAGTAATAATACCGCTCGATATTTCGAATATTATTTCAAGGACAAACCCTCAATTATTAGAAAATCAAGAAATTCAGTTGCTGTTTTAGACGGAAATGAAACCAAGGAGCAAATGATTGCATTAGGAGAGGATATCTTTCGTTATTTTGGTTTAGGATGTAGAAATGTTTCTAAGTTATTTGTACCAAGAAATTATAATTTTGATATTTTTTTTAACGGCATGTATCCTTATCACCAAGTGATGAAATTTGAAAAGTACATTAACAATTACGATTACAATAAGGCCGTTTTCTTGATGAGTAATTTTAATTTATTGGACAATGAATTTTTAATTATCAAAGAAGATACAAGTTATGCTTCGCCAATTTCATGCGTATTTTATGAATATTATGATAATTTGGAGGATATAAAAAACAGATTACTGCAAGATTACGAGCAAATTCAGTGTATTGTTTCCAATAATTTAATTGAAAATAGCGTGTCATTTGGACAAACACAAAAACCAAAATTGTGGGATTATGCTGATAATATTGATACAATAAACTTCTTAATCAATTTATAGAATCTTAAATTCTTCAATTTGATCATTTTCACTAAAACGTTTTTGTTAATAAATCAGAATAACTATTTAATTTATTTTAATTGATTTTATTTCCTAATTACGAAATTTGTAGCTTAATTTCAACAACACAACACAAATGAAAAAACATAATTTTAGTGCTGGTCCATGTATTTTGCCTCAAGAGGTTATTCAAAAATCTGCGGAATCGATAATAGAATTTAATAATTCTGGATTATCCCTGATAGAAATTTCTCACAGAAGCAAAGATTTTACTGCAGTAATGGATGAAGCAAGAGATTCAGCATTAGAATTATTAGATTTAAAGCAAAAAGGATATCAAGCTTTGTTTCTTCATGGTGGTGCAAGTTTAGAATTTTTAATGGTTCCTTATAACCTAATGAAAGTAAAAGGAAAAGCTGCTTATTTGGATACAGGTAGTTGGGCTTCTGCCGCAATAAAAGAAGCAAAATTATTTGGAGATGTTAATGTAGTAGCCTCATCCAAACAGGATAATTACAATTATATTCCTAAAGACTTTTTAGTACCTGATGATGTAGATTATTTTCATTGCACAAGCAATAATACTATTTTTGGTACTCAAATTAAAGAATTTCCAACTACTTCAGCACCAATGGTTTGTGATATGAGTTCGGATATATTTTCTCGTGTTTTAGATTTTTCAAAATTTGGCATTATCTATGCGGGTGCTCAAAAAAATATGGGACCTGCAGGAACCACATTAGTAGTTATTAAAGAGGAAATTTTAGGGAAAACTGGAAGAGAAATACCAAGTATGTTGGATTATCAAAAGCATATTAAAGCTGATAGTATGTTTAACACTCCTGCTGTTTTCTCGGTTTATGCTTCTCTTTTGACATTACAATGGTTGAAAAAAATGGGAGGAATAGCAGCTATTGAAAAATTAAACATAGAAAAAGCTAATTTATTATATAATGAAATAGATAGAAATCCATATTTTAAAGGGACAGCAAAAACGGAAGACCGTTCTAATATGAACGTTGTTTTCTTATTAGAAAATGAACTACACACAGATCTTTTTGATTCAATGTGTAAATCTGCAGGTATTTCAGGTATTTCAGGACATCGCTCGGTGGGTGGATATAGAGCTTCCATGTACAATGCACTTCCAATAGAAAGTGTACAACTATTGGTGGATGTAATGAAAGATTTTGAATCTAAAATATAAATAATTATGAAGGTTTTAGCAAACGATGGAATTTCAAAAAGTGGAATTATAGCTTTAGAAAAAGCTGGTTTTGAAGTAATTACAACAAAAGTGGCTCAAGAGCAAGTTGCCAATTATGTAAATGAAAACAACGTGAGTGTAGTTTTAGTTAGAAGCGCAACTAAAGTTAGAAAAGATATCATTGATGCTTGTCCAGGAATAAAAATTATCGGTAGAGGTGGAGTTGGTATGGACAATATCGACGTTGAATATGCTAAGAGCAAAGGTATTAGTGTAATTAATACTCCTGCATCTTCATCTGAATCGGTAGCGGAATTAGTTTTTGCACATCTATTCTCTGGAGTTCGTTTTTTACATGATTCCAATAGAAATATGCCATTGGAAGGAGATTCAAATTTCGAAGGTTTAAAGAAAGCCTACTCCAATGGTATAGAATTAAGGGGAAAAACGCTTGGAATTGTTGGAATCGGAAGAATTGGACAAGCTACTGCAAAAATAGCTTTAGGACTTGGAATGAAAGTGATTGCAAGCGATAGTTTTATTGAAAAAGTAGATGTTAAAGTGGAGTTTTTTGACGGTCAATCGATCACTACAACTATAAAAACACAATCTTTAGATTCTTTATTTAAAGAAGCTGATTTTATAACGCTTCACGTTCCTGCGCAAGAAGGTTACATCATTGGCGTTGCCGAAATTGAAACTATGAAAACTGGAGTTGGAATCGTAAATTGTGCTCGTGGTGGAGTAATTGATGAGGTTGCTTTAATAAAAGCGTTAGATAGCGGTAAAGTTTTATTTGCAGGCTTAGACGTTTTTGAAAACGAACCAAACCCAGAAATCACAATTTTAATGAACCAAAAAATATCATTAACGCCTCATATTGGGGCTGCTACTTTGGAAGCACAAGATAGAATAGGTACTGAATTAGCTTCCCAGATAATTAGTATTTTAAAAAATTAATATTTTATTTAAAAAATTAATTGAATGCATCTCTTTTGAGGTGCATTTTTTGTTTTATTAAGCTGATTATTTGACAATTAATTTTGTAAATTTGATAATCAAATTTAAGAAATGAATAAGTTAAAAGAACGATGGGGAATTGCTACAGTTTATCAATTTATATTGATAATTGTAGTGTTTGCTATTAACGGTTCCGTTTCTGCTCGAATTTCAAGTTTTTTAATGAAGTTAATTGGCATAAACGAGGATAACACACATTGGTTCATTTATTACCTGATTTTATTAGTTTTAGTTTTACCAATTTATCCCTTTTTATTAATGGGTTTTGGCTATTTATTTGGGCAGTCCAAATTTTTCTTTCCTTTTGGAAAAAGAATGTTAGCAAAAATCGGATTGGGATTTATATTCAATAAAAAAGCCTCATAATTGAGGCTTTTATTATTTTAAACTAGCTAAGCTTTGTTTTATGGTTGCAATTTTTGCTAATGCATCGGCTTCTTTTTGTTTTTCGTTTGCCAATACTTTCTCGGGAGCGCCATTTACAAATTTATCATTGGACAACTTCGCTTGTACCGATTTCAAAAATCCTTGAATGTATTTTAGCTCTTCGGTTAATTTCGAAATTTCTTCCTCAACGTTAATATTCCCAGAAATTGGTATAAAATATTCATTCGATTTTACTCTAAATGATAAAGCGCCATTCACTTTTTCAGAAACATATTCTAATGAAGATATATTACCTAATTTGGTTACAACTGAATCAAAATGATGAGAAACGTTGTCATTGTTCACAACTTTAAATTCAATGCTATCTTTAAAAGGTATGTTTTTATCTTTTCTAATGGTTCGAATTCCTGAAATTACTTCCATTGTATTTTCAAATTCAGAAATCAAATTGGAATTAAATGGTTTTAATGTTGGCCATGTTGAAATAATTAGTGCTTCGTCAGGAGTTCTTTCAGCAGTGTAATGCCAAATTTCTTCAGTTAGAAATGGCATAAATGGATGTAATAATTTCAAATTACTTTCCAGCATTTCAATGGCTTTTTCAAAAGTAATTTTGTCAATTGGCGCTTGATAGGCGGGTTTTATTATTTCTAAAAACCACGAACAAAAATCGTCCCAAACCAATTTGTAAATACCCATTAAGGCGTCAGAAATTCTGTATTTTTCAAAATTATCTTCGATTTCAACTAAGGTTTGTTGCAATTTTGCTTCGTACCATTCGATAGCTACTTTTGAAGATAGGGGTTGTGGAATAGTATCCGAAATTTCCCAACCTTTTATCAATTTTAAGGCATTCCAAATCTTATTGGTAAATGCTTTTCCTTGGTTGCAAAGTTCTTCATCAAACATGATGTCATTTCCTGCAGAGGCGCTTAAAAGTAATCCTACCCGCACGCCATCGGCACCAAATTTATCAATTAAATCCAATGGATCAGGAGAATTACCTAATGATTTAGACATTTTACGGCGTTGTTTGTCTCGAACTAACCCAGTTAAATAAACGTTTGTAAAAGGTTTTTTTCCAGTATATTCATAACCTGAAATAATCATTCTTGCTACCCAAAAAAATAAAATATCGGGTCCGGTAACTAAGTCATTTGTTGGATAATAATATTTAAAATCTTCACTTTCTGGATTCATGATTCCTCCAAATACTGACATTGGCCAAAGCCATGACGAGAACCAAGTATCTAAAGCATCTTTATCTTGGGTTAAGTTTTCAATAGTCAATTGGTTGTTTTTTGTTTTTTCTTTGGCTAAAACCAATGCTTCCTCAATAGATTCTGCAACAACATAGTCCTCTTTTCCATCACCAAAATAATAGGCAGGGATTTGCTGTCCCCACCACAATTGACGAGAAATATTCCAATCGCGGATGTTATCTAACCAATGTTTGTAGGTGTTATCAAATTTCTTAGGATGCAATTTAATTTCGTTATCAACTAAAACTGCTTTAATTGCCGGCTTCACTAAGTCTTCCATTTTTAAAAACCACTGATCGGATAATCTTGGTTCAATCACCGCTTTTGTTCTTTCAGAAGTTCCCACTTTATTAATATGGTTTTCAACTTTAACCAAGTTACCAATTGCAGCTAATTCCTTAGCAATTTCTTCACGTACTACAAATCGATCTTTGCCTTGGTAATGCAATCCATAACTATTTAAACTTGCATCTTCATTGAAAATGTCGATAATTTCAAGATGATGTTTTTCTCCTAAAGTTTTATCGTTTGTATCATGAGCTGGCGTAACTTTTAAACAACCTGTTCCAAATTCAACGTCTACATATTCGTCTTGGATAATTGGAATTACCCTTCCGCAAATTGGCACAATAGCGTGCTTACCTTTTAAGTGATTGAATCGTTCGTCATTTGGATTGATGCAAATTGCGGTATCTCCAAATATAGTTTCTGGTCGGGTAGTAGCAACGGTAACATAATCAGAGCTTCCTTGAATTTCGTATTTTATGTAAAATAATTTTCCTTGTTGTTCTTCAAATATTACTTCTTCGTCAGAAAGTGTGGTTTTTGCATCTGGATCCCAATTTACCATTCTGAAACCACGATAGATTAGGCCTTTTTTATGTAAATCGACGAAAGAACGAATTACAGAAGCTGACATATCAGGGTCCATAGTAAATTTTGTTCTCTCCCAATCGCAAGATGCGCCTAATTTTTTTAATTGGTCTAGGATTACTCCTCCATATTTATCGGTCCATTCCCATGCGTGATCTATAAATTCTTGACGAGTCAAATCGTCTTTATTTATTCCGTCGGCTTTTAGTTTTGCAACTACTTTTGCCTCGGTAGCAATTGAAGCGTGATCGGTTCCTGGCACCCAGCAGGCGTTAAAACCTTTAAGTCTTGCTCTACGAATTAATACGTCTTGAATGGTATTGTTTAGCATGTGACCCATGTGAAGTACCCCGGTAACATTAGGTGGTGGTATAACAATAGTGTAAGGAGTTCTATGGTCGGGTTTAGAATGAAAATAGTTATTTTTCATCCAGTAATCGTACCATTTTTCTTCGATGGTTTTTGCGTCAAATTGCGATGGAATCGTCATTGTATAATATATTCTTTATTTCTACAAAAGTATATAATTATAAACACTATAAAAAGGGAAATAAAAATTTGTATGATTAAATAAAAGAAAGTACATTTACTAATACTAATTTAATACTAATTAGATGAAAAAAATAATCTTACTATTAGCCTTTTTTGCCTTTACTTCAATTGGATTTGCTCAAAGTGGTGCTAAAATTGAATTTTTAAATAAAGACAATACCATTGATTATGGAATAGTCAGCAAAGATTCCGACAATGGACTTCGCACCTTTGAATTTAAAAACACTGGTGATGCGCCATTAATTATTTCAAATGTACAGTCAACCTGTGGATGTACCGTTCCGACCAAGCCTAAAGAACCAATTATGCCTGGTATGATGGGAAAAATTGAGGTTAAATACAACATGAATCCCGGACCTATTAGAAAAACTATTACAGTTGAATCGAATGCAATTAATGTTGAAGGTGGAAAAGTTGCTTTAAAAATCAGAGGAGAAGTAATTGTAAAACCGGAAGTTAATATCCTAGAAAAGAAAAAAGCATTACCCAGTCAATAAAAATTTAAATAGAAAATTAAAGCGCTTCAATTGAGGCGTTTTTTTTTATAAAGTACACAAATTGTCTATTATTTTAAAATAATTATTGCAAATTTGCATTTCAAAATTTATTATTATGCCTAAAATTTCAAATAAAGGAATTCAAATGCCAGAATCACCAATTCGCAAATTGGTGCCTTATGCAGAAATTGCCAAAAAGAAAGGTCACAAAGTGTACCATCTTAACATAGGTCAACCGGATATTAAAACACCTGAAGTGGCTATGAATTCTATAAAAAATATAGATATTAAGATTTTAGAATACAGTCATTCGGCAGGTTTTGAAAGTTATAGAACCAAATTGTCTCAATTTTATAAAAACACAGGTTTACCAATAGATGTTTCTGATATTATTATAACAACCGGAGGTTCAGAAGCGTTGCTATTTGCTATGGGAAGTACAATGGATTTTGGAGATGAGGTGATTATACCTGAGCCATTTTATGCTAATTATAATGGTTTTTCAACTGCTTCAGGAGTGAAAGTTGTACCTGTAATTTCGACAATCGAAACTGGATTTTCTTTACCTCCAATTGCAGATTTTGAAAAATTAATTACTCCAAAAACAAAGGCTATTTTGATTTGTAATCCAGGAAATCCTACAGGTTACTTATACTCAAAGGAAGAGATTATGCAATTGGCAGCTCTAGTTAAAAAACACGATTTATTTTTAATTTCAGATGAAGTTTACAGAGAATTCACTTATGATGGGGATGTTCATTATTCGGTAATGAATATTCCTGGATTAGAGGAAAATGCTATAATGATTGACTCTGTTTCAAAACGTTATAGCATGTGTGGCGCAAGAATTGGTTGCATTGTTTCTAAAAATAAAGAGATAATGGAAACAGCGATGAAATTTGCACAAGCAAGATTGAGTCCGCCAACATTTGAACAAATTGCTAGTGAAGCAGCTTTAGATACTCCTCAAAGTTATTTTGATGAGGTAATTTCAGAATATAGAAGTCGTCGTGATACTTTGGTTGAAGAGTTAAAAAAGATCGATGGAGTAGTGGTCAGCAAACCAAAAGGTGCTTTTTATTGTATTGCTCAATTGCCAATTGATAATGCTGATGAATTTGCACAATGGATTTTGGAATCGTATGATTTAAATAAAGAAACTGTAATGGTTGCTCCAGCCGCAGGGTTTTATTCTACACCAGGTGTCGGGTTAAATGAAGTTAGAATTGCTTATGTTTTGAATAAAAAAGACTTAATCCGTTCAGTAGAAATATTAAAAGATGCAATTACTGTATATAATTCAAAATAGGATTCAATCATAAATAATACTAAAACTTCGTTAATGTATTTATTAACGAAGTTTTTTTATTTATTTTTATAAAATTAATGATTTGGAGATTTATTATGAAAGTCAGAATTTATTTATTGATTTTTTTATTTTTTTCATTGCTTAGCTATTCTCAATTTGATAATGGTAATAAAGCTGTTAAAATAGCTCCGATTAAGAATACGACAATTCCAAAACCGAATAGTTCGCCTTCAAAATTTAGTCCTGTTTCTCCAATAACACCAAATTTTAAAGATGTACCTATAAACAAAGAGCCAGAAATTATATTTCAAAAAATAGGGGGATCTAAACCTTTAGATCTTACAATGAAAAGTGATTTTGTGAATCCGGGTGCCATTTATCAAGAGAAATTGAATAAAAATAGCGATGGGGAAGTTACTCAAGAATTTAGAAGAAATCAGAATTTAGGAGATTTTAAAACCAAATCTTTATTTGTAAAAATTTTATGTCGTGACAATCAATTTGTTGACGGCGATCGTGTTCGGATCTACATTAACGACTTAATAATTCAGGAGAATGTACTTTTAGAGGGTTATTATCAATCCTTTGAATTTACATTAAAAAACGGCTTTAATAAAATAGATATTGAAGCTATAAATCAAGGTTCTTCTGGTCCGAATACTGCTGAATTCCAAGTTTTTGACGATAAAGGAGTATCAATTTCTGCAAATCAATGGAATCTCTCTACTGGTTTTAAAGCTACTATAGTTATTGTGAAAGATTAATTATCTTTTTTCTAAAAGCACTACATTTTCAACATGATGGGTTTGCGGAAACATATCAACTGGTCGAACTCTTTTTACCTTGTATTTCTTATCCATCAAAGCTAAATCTCTCGCTTGTGTTGCTGAATTACAGCTTACATAAACTACTTTTTGAGGTTCAATTTTCAATATTTGTTCAATTACATCTTTGTGCATTCCATCTCTTGGAGGATCTGTAATTATTACGTCTGGTTTTCCGTGATTCGCTATAAAAGCTTCATTGAAAACGACTTTCATATCGCCAACAAAGAACTCACAATTGGTAATTTCGTTTCTTTTTGCATTTTCTTTAGCATCTTCAATTGCTTCAGGAACACTTTCTACACCAATTACTTTTTTAGCTTTTGTGGATACAAATTGAGCAATAGTTCCTGTTCCAGTATATAAATCATAAACAATTTCATTCCCTGTTAAACCTGCAAAATCTCTAGTAATTTTATATAATTCATAAGCTTGTTCAGAGTTGGTTTGGTAAAATGATTTTGCATTAATACTAAATTTCATTCCTTCCATTTCTTCTAAAATGTAATCACGACCTTTGAATAATTTTACATCAGTGTCATATAAAGTATCATTGGCTTTATTGTTTATTACATATTGTAAAGACGTAATTTGTGGAAATTTTTCATACAAATGATCTAATAATAATTCACGATTTTGTTTGTCATCTTCAAAAAACTGAATTAAAACCATGATTTCACCTACGGATGAAGTTCGTATCATCAAAGTTCTTAATAATCCTTGATGACTTTTTGGATTAAAGAAAGTAAGGCTATTTAGGTTAGCAAATTCTCTAATTTCGTTACGAATTGCATTTGAAGGATCTTCTTGAAGGAAACATTTATTAATATCTAATATTTTGTCCCACATTTTTGGAATATGAAATCCAAGTGCATTTCTATTTTCTATATCTTCTTGACTTTCAAGTTCACTTTGCGTCAACCAACGGCTATTTGAAAAACTAAATTCCATTTTATTTCTATAGAAAAACTGCTTTTCTGATCCTAAAATTGTTTCAAATTCAGGAAGTTCAATTTTACCAATTCTTTGCAAATGATTTTTTACTTCATTTTGTTTGTAAAATAATTGTTGGCTGTATTTCATATTTTGCCATTTGCAACCACCACAAACACCAAAATGCTCACAAACAGGATCAATTCTATGTTCTGAAAATTCGTGAAATCGCACTGCTTTCCCTTCGTAATAAGCTTTCCTTTTCTTTAAAGTTTGAATATCAACTACGTCACCTGGAACAACATTAGGAATAAATATTACTTTTCCATCAGGTGCTTTTGCAACAGAGAGACCTTTAGCTCCGGCATCAAGGACTTTTATGTGATTGAATACAATTTTATTTGTAATTTTTCTTGCCATAGCGCAAAAATAAGTTTTTATAAATCCAAAAATTTAAAATAATAATATTTTTTTTAAAATGTTCGAGTCGAATGAATTTAAAAATTAAAATCCTTCAAAAACTCCCAGTCCAAATAGGGCAAAATCATATTTAACCGGATCTTTAGAATCGAAAAGTCTAAGGTTAGAATCTAACTCAGAAAGTGCTTTTCCATCATTTTGAGTTCTTTGCAAAAGGCCTAATTTTCGAGCAACATTTCCAGAATGAACGTCTAAAGGGCAAGAAAGTTGAGATGGTGATATTGATTTCCAAATACCTAAATCGACCCCTTTATTATCCTTTCGAACCATCCAACGTAGAAACATATTTATTCTTTTGGCAGCAGAATTAGCCTTAGGGTCTGAAATGTGTTTTTCTGTTCTGGTTAAATGCGGTAATTCGAAAAAAACTTTTTTGAATTCTGAAATGGATGTTTGCATCGCTCTTGAATCATTAATTGATTGTCCATAATAAAAAACAGCTTCTAAACCTTTGTGATTAGTATAGATATTTTTAAGACTTGTAATAAAATACCGAAAATCTATACTATTATAAGTTCTATGAACAAAATTATCAAGTCTTTCTAAATCATTTTCAGTGTGTGACATCACAAAATCATAGGGTGTATTTCCCATCAAATCCATCATTCGAATAGCATTTTTGATGATCATTTTCCGATTTCCCCAAGCAATGGTTGCGCTTAAAAATCCTGCAATTTCAATATCTTCTTTTTGTGAAAACAAATGTGGAATTTGAATTGGATCACTTTCAATAAAATTAGGATTATTGTACAATTCTACTTTTTCATCAAGAAAAAGTTTGATTTCGTTAGTTGTCATTATATAATTGGAAGCCAATAATTAGTTACTAATTTGTCCATCAATCATAGTTAATTTTCTATCTGCCATATTCGCTAATTCTTCGTTGTGGGTAACAATTACAAAGGTTTGACCAAATTCATCACGTAATTTAAAAAACAATTGGTGTAAATTTTCTGCAGATGCGGTATCTAAATTTCCTGAAGGTTCATCTGCAAAAATAATGGAAGGCTTGTTAATTAATGCTCTAGCAACCGCTACCCGTTGTTGTTCACCGCCTGATAGTTCATTTGGTTTGTGATTAATTCTATTAGAAAGTCCCAAATAATCTAACAATTTCTTCGCTTCCATTTCCGTTTTTTGCTTTGATTTATTAGCTATAAATGCAGGAATACATACATTTTCCAATGCAGTAAATTCTGGTAATAATTGATGAAATTGGAAGATAAAGCCCAAATTTAAATTTCTAAATTTTGACAATTCCTTATCGTTCATTGATAAAACGTTATGACTATTAATTATCAATTCAGTATCTATTTCTTGGTGTGGCTCAGCAGAATTAGGTTTGTCTAATGTTCCTAATATTTGCAGTAGCGTCGTTTTTCCGGCTCCTGAAGATCCAACAATCGATACGATTTCCCCTTTTTTAATATGCAAATCAACCCCTTTTAAAACTTGGAGTTTGTCGTAATATTTGAATATTTTTCTTGCTTCTATCATATAGATTTCGTTTTCGCAAAGTAACAAAGATTTTCATTATTATTTAAAATTACTTGAGATTAAATCACCTCACAAATTATAATTTTTAGTTAATTGCAAATCTATTAGATTTGAAACTTAATAAATTTGTAAAAACATAAAGTATGAAAAAGAAAATCAGTATTCTATTAACGATGTTAACTTTTTCGTGTCAGTCAAAAGAAAAAGTCCAAGATTTACCTCATTTTAAACACAACAAACCGATGGAAATTCAAGATAAATTAGAAATTGCAACTTTTGCAGGAGGTTGTTTTTGGTGTACCGAAGCTGTATTTTTAGAATTGGAGGGTGTAAAATCAGTGACTTCAGGGTACATTGGTGGAACAACAGTAAGTCCAACGTATTCTGATATTTGTAGGGGAGATACTGGTCATGCTGAAGCAATCCAAATTATATTTGACCCGAAAATAATATCTTTTGGTGAACTACTGGAAGTTTTTTTTGCAACCCATGATCCTACTACATTAAATCGTCAAGGAAATGATGTTGGAACTCAGTATAGAAGTGAAATTTTCTATCATATTGCAAGTCAAAA
Source organism: Flavobacteriaceae bacterium (assembly GCA_009926065.1). Classification (GTDB taxonomy): domain Bacteria; phylum Bacteroidota; class Bacteroidia; order Flavobacteriales; family Flavobacteriaceae; genus Flavobacterium. Next base: position 14,231 of record RFPP01000006.1, on the reverse strand, counting down.
GAAAATAGCTGAAGATTATATAGCTTTATTAACGAAAGAAAATACTTTTGGAAAGCCTATTTTAACAGTTATTTCAGAAGCCTCAAAATTTTATGAAGCAGAAGATTACCATCAAAATTATTACAATCAAAATCAGTCACAAGGATATTGCAGTTATGTAATTACTCCTAAAGTGGAAAAAGTTAGAAAGCTATTCAAAGATAAACTCAAAAAATAAATTTTTTCTAAATAATAAAAAAGCCACTTTCAAGTGGCTTTTTTGTTATTTCTTATTCTTCGACATTTTCATATTCAACACTTCTACAAGAAGTGAGAATGAAATTGCAAAATACAGATATCCTTTTGGAACGACCTCTACGTGATTTCCAAAAAAGGAAGCATTTGCCAAATGTGCTGCTTCAGTTATCAACATAAAACCTATTAAAACTAAAAAAGTGAGCCCTAATATTTGAACGGAAGGGTGTTTATTTACGAAAATGCCAACGGGCACGGCAAATTGCATCATGATGAAAACTGAAATTATAACTGCAGTTACCATTATGTATAATGCACCCGGAACACCATTTGTCATCCCAACTGCAGTTAAAATACTGTCAAATGAAAAAACTAAATCAATTAACATAATCTGAATTAAAACTCTAGAAAAACGTTTTGCAGCAGATCTTCCAAGTTGTTTTTCTTCAACGCCTTTTTCATCAATTTTTTCACGAATTTCATTGGTACTTTTATATAATAAAAATAATCCTCCAAATAATAATATTAAACTTTGTCCTGTAATTTGAGCTGAAAACCAATTCAAATTTATAGTATACCAAGCTTCTTTCATAGCAATCAATACTGAAATTCCCATTAACATAGCTATACGTAAAAACATCGCCAAAAATAAACCAATTTGGGTTGCTTTTTTTCTCTTTTCTTTGGGTAACTTTCCAGTAGCAATAGAGATGAAAATGATATTATCAATTCCTAAAACAATTTCTAAAAAAGTTAATGTTAATAAAGCTATCCAAGCACTGGGGTTTAAAAAAACTTCCATTTAGGTTTGTTTACGATTTTAATTTTATTGCAATTCCTTTTTGCTTTTCGTCACTGCCAATAATTCCAAATTCAAAGGTATAAGAATTTTTTGTAGTTGATACAATTTTTATATTAATTGCTTTTTTTTCTTTCATATTTTTAGGATGTAATTTTTGTAAAATAAACTCACAATCATTTACCCAGCGAACAGTTGCGGTGTCGGTTTTACCTTCGTAGGTTTCTATTTGCATTGTTTCAGTACGTTCAAATAGGGTCGTTTTCTTAACGCCGTCTAACACATAATCAAACTGGAATTTGCCTGTTTTGAAATCTTTACATTCTCTTTCTACGTCGTAACACGAAGTCAAAATCAGTAGAGAAAAGAATAATATTATTTTTTTCATTTCTTCTTCTTATTATTATTATTATTATTTGAAGCTTTATCCTGCTATAATTCTAAATACTCGCTAAAAGCTCGGGATTTTCCCATCTACCTGCCTGCCTGCCGAAAGGTCAGGGCTAGTTATTCTATTTTAATATCATATTTATCCAATAATCCCACAATTCCCAAGGTTGAAAATTTAGCTTTTCGCATCGGATTAAACTCTGGATCAATCTTATAGTTTTGCGCTAAGGTAAAATCAGCACCAGCCAATTGCGTGTCGTTAAAAATGGCTCCGTCTAGATTACTATTTTCAAACACGGAATTGGATAAATTGGCTCCTATAAATGTAACTTCCTTTAATGACGAATTCAGGAAATTTGTTTTCAGCATTTTTTTATTGGCAAACGAAGCATAATCCAAAACACATTCTTCAAAACTCACGTTAAATAAAAAATCATCACATTCATTGAACTGAATTCCAAGCAATTTACAATTGATGAAATCCACTGTTTTTAAACCGGATCCTTTTAATTTGGTCATCGAAAGATTGCAGTCGTAAAATTCGCAATCCATAAAGGTATTGTTTGAAAAATCGCTATTTGAAAAATCACAATTCTTAAAAACGCATCCTTCAAACTCCCTATTATTAATTCTACTATTTATAGAAATGACTTTTTCAAAAGTCTTATTGATGTGAATTAAGGCGTCCATTATTTATTAAAAAGACTTTTCATTATTGTGTTTAAGCCTATAAATAGCATTATCATTGCGATAATACAAATTCCAATTCCAATTGCTAAAATTAAATAAAATAGAGGTTGTAATTTATTTATAAAAGCAAAATGAATCACAGCTGGACCAATGAATAAGCAGGGTAGGGAAATGGTAATGTATTTTATACCTTTGCTTAAAATCTCTCTATTAGTACCCATAATTATTTATTTTCATTTTTATAATGATCCACTGCTTTTCTAACACTTCCATATTTGGCCAACAATTCAGCTCCCTTTTCATAGTTTACGGAGATTTCATCCATAATCATTTTCACGCCTCGATCTACAAGTTTGTTATTACTCAATTGCATATCTACCATTTTGTTTCCTTTTACTCTCCCCAACTGAATCATTGTAGCCGTTGAAATCATGTTTAGGACTAATTTTTGTGCAGTTCCAGCTTTCATTCTTGAGCTTCCAGTAATAAATTCAGGTCCTACAATTACTTCAATTGGAAATTTTGCAGTTTTAGAAAGTGGGCTTCCTGAATTACACGAAATAGAACCCGTAATAATATTATTTTCGTTGCATGCTTTCAATCCCCCAATAACATATGGTGTTGTTCCAGAAGCTGCAATTCCAATTACCACATCTTTTTTTGAGATATGTTCTGCTTGAAGGTCAATCCACGCTTGGTTTGGATTATCCTCAGCATTTTCAACAGCTCTTCGGATGGCTTTATCGCCACCAGCAATTATTCCATTTACTAAATCAAATGGAACTCCAAATGTTGGCGGACATTCTGAGGCATCAACAATTCCTAATCTTCCAGAGGTTCCAGCGCCTATATAAAATAATCGTCCTCCAAGTTTCATTTTAGTAACTATTTGAGCTACCAATTCTGATATTTGTGGTAATGCTTTTTCCACTGCCAAAGGAACTGTTTGGTCTTCTTGATTGATATTGTATAACAAATCTTCAATCGACATTTTTTCTAAATGTTCGTATTTTGAGGTTTGTTCGGTGGTTTTAACAAAGGTCATTTTCTGTATTCAATGATTTAAGTTCAAAGTTACAAAGATTTTATGGAAAGCACTATTGTTAATTTAAGCAATTTTTTTACGTGAGGGATAGAAGTGGAAAGCCCACAGGCAAGTCAAGTAAAACTGAACTTGGCGAGGACTTCAAGCGAATAGCCCGACCGAGTTTAACAAAAATTGTATCATACCTTGAAATGTATTAACGAGGACACGCCCAAATTAAACAAAATAAGCAATTGCAATTCCGAGTACAATCATGGAAATTTTAGCAATATTGAATTTGTGTCCTTCGCTACTTTCAAAAATAATTGTAGATGAAATATGGAATAAAATACCAATAACTACTGCTGTTATTTCGGTGTAATAGTTATTTATTAATGGTAAAATCTCAGAGACTAAAGTTCCTAAAGGAGTCATAATTGAGAAAAAAATCATGAATAAAAACAACGCTTTTTTGTTTAATTCGGCATTTACAAAAAAGGCCGTTAAAATTATCGCAATTGGGAAATGATGAATTGCAATTCCTAAAGCCAATTTATGTTGGTTACCCACAGGAAATCCCTCTAAAAAAGCGTGAATACACAAGCTTATAAATAAAAGCCATGGCATTTTTTGTAATTTATCATGACGGTGAACGTGTCCGTGTTCAGCTCCTTTTGAGAAAAACTCTAAGATGATTTGAAATAGAATTCCAAGCATAATAAACAAACCAATATTTGAATCATTTGTCACATAAAGCTCTGGAAGCAAATGCATTACTGTTAGTGATAATAGAAAAGAACCACTAAAAGCTAAAAGTAATTTTAGATTTTTTTTACCTTTTGGCTTAATAAATAATGCAAAAGCATATCCGATTAATACGGAAAATAGTGGTAGTAAAAATGGAAAATAAGTTATCATTATTTAAATATCAATATTAATCTTTCACTTTCAATTTTGTGATATTTTCTTAGTTTATAATCTCCAAAAACGTCTAATAAAAAAATTCCAGCTTTTTGCATCATTGATTCAAATTCTTCTAAATTTAATGCTCTCACTTTTTCTATAAAATGAAATTTTTCCCCAAGGTCATAAAAATTAATTTCCTTAAAGATATAGTTATCTTTAAAATACCTTTTGATGTGAAATTCTATTCCATCTACAATTTTCACTTCTTCAGGAACTAAATTTGCTAAAACGTGGGGTACATTCATAAAGTCAATTACTGCAAAACCGTATTCTGTTAAACTATCTTTAATAGCTTTGAGGGTATTGATATTATCTTCTTCATTTTCAAAGTATCCAAAACTGGTAAACAAATTAAAAATTGCATCGAATTTTTCAACGAATGGTTTTCGCATGTCATGTTCAATGAATTTGAGTGTTTCATTTTCATTTAGTGAAGCGATGGTAATACTATTTGATGATAAATCAGCCCCAGTCACATTAAAACCTAATTGATTTAAATATATTGAATGACGACCTTTTCCGCAGGCTAAATCCAATATTTTCGAATCCTGAGGAAGGTTAAGGTAATGAACAATATTATCCATAAATATCTGGGCTTCCATTTCATTGCGATCTTTATACAAAACATGATAATAAGGAGAATCAAACCATGAAGCAAACCAATTACTGGTTTTTAATGGTGAATTTTGTTCTAATTGTTTATTTGAATCAGACATTATCTTATTTCAATTAATTAAAGTCGAGCAAATTTAGTGTATTTTTGCAACGAATTCTTGATTTTATAATGGAAAATAATTTTAAAATGATAGCCAAAACCTTTTTTGGTTTTGAAGAAATTCTAGCAAATGAGCTAAAAATGCTTGGTGCTCAGGAAGTTGAGCAGGGTGTTAGAATGGTTAGTTTTAAAGGAGATAAAGGTTTTATGTATAAAGCCAATTTGTCTTTGAGAACTGCTTTGAAGATATTAAAGCCAATTTATTTTTTTAAAGCCACTAATGATAGTCAACTTTATAAAGGAGTTCAGGGTGTTAATTGGTCAAAATATATAAGTGCCAATCAATCCTTTGTGGTTGATTCCACTATTCATTCAACTTACTTTAATCATTCTGAGTTTATTTCTCAAAAATGTAAAGATGCAATTGTAGATCAATTTCGCGAGAGATCAGGTCAGAGACCAAGTATTGACAAAGCACACCCTGATTTAAGAATAAATATACATATTGATAAGGATCAAGTTTCAGTTTCTTTGGATACTTCTGGGAATTCTTTACATCAAAGAGGTTATCGTACAGCAACAAATATTGCTCCCATAAATGAAGTATTGGCTGCAGGAATTCTATTATTATCTGGTTGGGATGGTCAATGTGATTTTTTGGATCCTATGTGTGGATCGGGAACTTTTCTTGCTGAAGCTGCTATGATTGCATGTAATATCCCAGCAAATATTAATAGAAAAGAATTTGCATTTGAGAAATGGAACGATTGGGACAATGATCTTTTTGATATGATTTTAGATTCTTTATTGAAGAAAGTTCGAGAATTTCATTATTCAATTAAAGGTTATGATAAAGCACCAAGTGCGGTAGGTAAAGCCAAAGAAAATATAAAAAATGCAAATTTAGAGGAATATATTACCATACAAGAAAAGAATTTTTTTGAATCGGAAAAAAACTCTGAAGGTAAATTACATGTTGTATTTAATCCTCCCTATGACGAGCGTTTGGATATTCAGGTGGAACAATTCTACAAGAATATTGGCGATACTTTGAAGAAAAATTATCCTGGAACTAATGCATGGTTTATTACAGGAAACTTAGAGGCTTTGAAGTTTGTTGGACTTAAACCATCAAGAAAAATCAAGTTGTTTAATGCGAGTATTGAAGCTAGATTAGTGAAGTATGAAATGTACGAAGGCAGTAAAAGAACAAAATTCCAAGCGATAGAAAATCCAACTGATTAAATTTATAATTATGACTAAGTTACAAGTTAAAGCTTTCGTTTTTCAATTGTTATGTTTTGCAGTTTTGTTTATTTTGTTTAGAATTTTACTTGATAAATATTCCAATTTGACAGGATTTTGGGTTCCAATTACATCATTTGTTGTTAGCACGATATTGTCACCTAAATTTCAAGCTGTAAAAACAAACGATGGTGAAAAGCTATTTATGAAATGGTTATTCCTAAAAGGAATTAAGGAAATTAAGTAATTACTTTTTCTTTTTAGGTTCTGCCTTTGCAGTTGATTTTGTTTTATACAAAGGTAAGAAGTAGGAAACGGTATAATTAAAACCAACTCCAAAATCTCCATTATAGGTTCTGTTGAAGCCAGGAATAAACAAATTATCAAAATTGTCAGGTTTTGTATTGGTTAGTAACCTGTTTACTCTTACACTAAATCCTAAATAGATATTTTTTATGACTTCCGCTTTTAAACCCAATACAACTTCAATCCATTGGGAGGTTAATCCGTTGTATTTTTCTCCGGAAATTACAGTTGGAGCCTCAGGAAAATAGGTTGATGTATTGTAAATAGAATAGGAATTTAAGGTTTGACTGAAAGTACTTGCACCATATCTCATACCTATATAAATCATATTTCTCATATCAAGCCAATTTTCATAGGAATTATAGTCGAAACCAACTTTTAAATAAGTACCTTGGGTTGTAAAACTTAATCTATTATCTTCAACAGTTATATTTTCATTTCCTATTTCACCAGCTAAGTAGTAATTTTTTGTTACTCGGTAATCTCCAACAAATTCAATTCCTTTATAATTTTTATTGTAAAAAGATTGAATTATTTTTGATAAATCAGCTCCAAATCGGACACCATATTTTTCAATTTTTGGCGGAATACTGTCTATTTTATTATTTTGAGCAATCACAAAAAATGATGTCAAAATCAGAAGTATACTAAAAGTAAATTTTGACATGTATTTCATTTTCAGTTGTTATATTTGAGGTAATAATTTCCACATTTTGAATCCAATAACCATCAGGTGTTGAAGTTTCTGTTTTAATAAAGGGAGTTATTGGATTTAGTGTAAAATTGGTTTTGAATCCGCACGCTCTTGAAACAAATAGATTTTGCCTAGTATAATTAAATTGAAGAAAATCCTCGTTATCAATCGCAGTATCAGTGCTATTCAATATGAAGCTATATTTGGTAAGATCTAAATTTGTTTTTAAAGGAATCTTGATTTTACTTGTCCCATTAAATACTAAACTCGATGAAGTATTTATTTCTTTGACAGCTAAATTGGTCACATTTTTTTTCACTATTGGATTTAGAATGTCATAAAATTCAATAATTAGTTTTGGAGTAGTAGAAGTGGATGCATCGCAAATGTCATCCTTTTCACAGCTTGAAAAAGTAATTATCAACAAGTATATAAAAAGAAGAGGTATCTTTTTCATTAAGAAAATTAAATTATTTTTAGAATTATTCTTTTTTTATAGCTGCTTCATATTTTTCACCTACTATATTCCAATTTATTATATTAAAAAAAGCCTCAATATAATTTTTACGAGAATTCTGATATTCCAAATAATAAGCATGTTCCCATACATCAAGAGCTAAAATTGGTTTTCCAGGAACATCAGCTCCTGGCATCAAAGGATTATCTTGATTAGCAGTTGTAGTTACTTTTAATTTACCTGAATTATCTACAATTAACCAGGCCCATCCAGATCCAAAAACCCTGTTAGCAGCATTTTTAAATTGGTTTTTAAATCCATCTAAAGAACCAAAATCTCTATTAATAGCAATTGCTAAAGTATCTTTTGGCTTACCTCCAGATTTTGGCCCAATACATTCAAAAAACAAAGAATGATTATAATATCCACCAGCATTATTTTTAATATTCAAACTATCAGGTATTGATTTTCTCAATAATTCTTCGATAGATAGGTCCTCAAAATCGGAATCTTTAATAGCCTTATTCAAGCTATTGGTGTAATTTAAATAGTGCTTGGAATAATGCAATTGCATCGTGCCTGCCTCAATTTCTGGGGAAATTGCATCATAAGCATAAGGTAATTTTATTAATTCAAATGCACCTTCGTTTGCTTCGACATCATTTGGAGAACCAATAATAAATTTTTCTTCTGCAGTTGGTAATGGAACTTCAACAACTTCGGTAAGTTTTTTTTTGTTACAAGATGTAACCAAGCAAAGGAATGAAAAACACAGTAATAATAATTTTGTCTTTTTCATGATTTTATTTTTTTTGTAATGACAATATGTTTTCTATATATAATTCTTTTGCCTCATCGATTGATAAGTGACTAATTTGCATCCATGCATTGGTTTTAAAAGCGTTTCTTAAGTCAAAATTTGAATTTGGCATTCCACTTGCTGTTCCAAATGTAGCTTGTTTATAATAAGCATATAAGCGTAATTGAACATCTTGGGGCAATGAATCCTGAGACATTTTTGAAGCAATTTCAACAGCTTCAGCAAATCTAGTTTCTAAATCACGACCGTCCATAATATTATTTTATTGCAATTATAGTTTTGCCTCCAACTACTTTTTCATTTAATTTCACATTAATTTTTGTACCTAAAGGTAAAAATAAATCTACTCGAGAACCAAATTTAATAAATCCTGCATCCGTTCCTTGAACTACTTGAGTCCCTTGTTCGGCATAATTTACGATTCTCTTGGCTAAAGCACCAGCAATTTGGCGATATAATATTTCTCCAAATTCGATGTTATCAACAACTATTGTCGTTCTTTCGTTTTCTTCACTTGCTTTAGGATGCCAAGCTACCAAAAATTTTCCTGGATGATATTTACTAAATTTTACTGTACCGTTTACTGGATACCTTGTCACATGAACATTTATTGGAGACATGAAAATAGATACTTGTATTCGTTTATCTTTAAAATATTCACTTTCAAAAACCTCTTCAATTACTACAACTTTTCCGTCTACTGGGGCTATAATGTGGGTGTCATTTATTTCAACTTTTCTTTCAGGATTTCTGAAAAATTGTAAAATAATTATTAGAAATAGTAAAACTACTATTTCAACAGTTTTTTGTAACCATATTGTAGATATAAATGTATCAGCTAATAATAAAAACGCTACCGTTAATGTTGTTGAAAATAATATTATTTTACTCCCTTCTTTATGAAACATAATTTAAAATTTTATAAAATAAAAATATGAATGGTGCTACAAATATAACACTATCTAAACGATCTAAAACACCTCCGTGACCGGGCATTATTTTTCCACTATCTTTTACACCAGCTATCCGTTTAAATTTCGATTCAATTAAATCACCAACAGTACCTATTACGGCTACAATTGCTGCGATAATCATCCAAATTAACATAGATTTATTGCTAAATTGAGTTGATGGTTTAATTAGATAACTAGAAATTAAGTACCCTGCAAATATCGCAAAAATCAGTCCTCCAAAAAAGCCTTCCACAGTTTTTTTTGGCGATATTTTTTCAAATAATTTATGTTTTCCTGTAGATTTTCCAATTATGTATGCAAATGTATCGTTTGTCCAAATTAATATAAATAAACCTATAATTATTTTTGGATTGTAATTATTAATACCAAAAGAAATTTTGGTAATGAAAATAAAAGGTAAAGTTATGTATCCCAATAAAAAAAGGTATTTTGAAAAAGTATCAATTTTACTTTTATTATCAAATAGAAAAAAAATACATTTTATGGAAACTATAAGGGTAGTAATAAGTAAAATATTATCTAAGGTTTGGATAATTTCAAATTTACTTTTGTAATAATTACTAAAAATTATTACTGATGTGTAAATAGAAGTTCCAAAAAGAACAGGAATTATTTTATTAACTTGAATTAAGTTACAAAATTCAATTAGAGAGATAATTAGAAATATTCCAAATAATATTAAAAAACTTTCAGTTGAATATAATATACAGGCAAGCAATAAAAAAATATAAACAGCTCCTGAAATTGCTCTTTTTAGAGTTTCACCCATTTTATAAATCCTCTAAAAGCAATAAGTAAAGATTCTTAGCTGAACTTCCATAATGTAAAAAGTCATCTTCTTTAACTTTTTCAAAGTACTTAATTGTTGTTATATTGGTAGGATAGTTCTTTTGGTATTTATTTTTTATCATTCGGAGTCCATCACTTGTGCTTTCAACTATTTGACTAGTTGTAGCATAAATAATGATGTTTGTAGGTAATTCGTTTGGTTTATTTTGTTTAATTTGACTGGAGGAAAAAAGAATCGAACCTTCTTCGGCAATTAAATTTTCACAAGTTCCAAATAAAAATTTTGGATTTGAAGGTTGGTCATAACTTAGTTTATTTTCATCTAATAACTCAAATAAACTAGAATCAAAGCAAAGCACTTCAGATTCAAACCAGTCATTTTCTTCTAAAATATTTTCGAAATGTTCTTTAATTTCGGTAAGATTTTCACAGTACAAGAATTTTCCTCCATTTTTTTTAAAGTTATATGTGAATCTTTCGTCAATAGGCAAAGAAAGATCCGAACCGGACCGATTGAATTCACTGATGTTATCCTCGTCTGAGGAATCATCATTTGAACCAAAAAATTTTCTAAAAAGACTCATTACTATTTCAAAAATATATAGTTTATTTTTAACAAAACATTCAAAGATAAAAAAAATCTTAATTCAAATATAAATTTTGAATTAAGATTTTAATATTTATTAAATATTTGTAGGTTATTCTGAAGTTTCTTCAGAAATTATTTCTTCAAATGGACGTTTTCCGAATATTGCTTCCAAATCATCTTTGAATATAACCTCTTTTTCAATTAAAATATCAGCTAATTTAATCAATTTATCTTTATTTTCAGACAAAATATCAATTGCTCTTTGGTACTGACTTTCAATTAATTTTGAAATTTCTTTATCAATAATCATTGCAGTATCTTCTGAATATGGTTTTGAAAAACTATATTCACTTTGACCTGTTGAATCATAATAGGTAATATTTCCAAGTTTTTCATTCAATCCATATACTGTAACCATTGCTCTTGCTTGTCTAGTTACTTTTTCTAAATCACTTAATGCACCGGTAGATATTCTGTCGAAAATAACTTTTTCAGCCGCTCGTCCCCCCATAGTAGCACACATTTCATCCAGCATTTGTTCTGTTCGAACAATTAATCTTTCTTCAGGTAAATACCAAGCTGCACCTAAACTTTGGCCTCTTGGAACAATAGTTACTTTTATTAATGGAGCTGCATGTTCTAACATCCAACTAACTGTTGCGTGTCCCGATTCATGAATTGCAATTGCTCTTTTTTCTTCAGGAGTAACAATTTTATTTTTCTTTTCAAGTCCTCCTACAATTCTATCTACTGCGTCAAGAAAATCTTGTTTATCTACAGCCGATTTGTTATTTCTTGCCGCAATTAAGGCGGCTTCGTTACAAACATTAGCTATATCAGCACCTGAAAATCCAGGAGTTTGTTTTGCTAAAAAGTCAGTATCTAATCCTTCGACCTTTTTTAATGGGGCTAGGTGAACTTCAAAAATTTCTTTTCTTTCTCGAATGTCCGGTAAATCAACAAATATTTGTCTATCAAATCTACCTGCTCTCATTAAAGCTTTGTCTAATACATCGGCTCTATTTGTTGCGGCTAAAACAATCACATTTGAATTGGTTCCAAATCCGTCCATTTCTGTAAGCAATTGATTTAGAGTGTTCTCACGTTCGTCATTTCCGCCAGATATGTTATTTTTTCCTCTAGCTCTACCTACGGCATCTATTTCATCAATGAATATAATAGCAGGTGATTTTTCTTTTGCTTGTTTAAATAAATCTCTTACCCTTGACGCTCCTACACCCACAAACATTTCAACGAAATCAGAACCGGATAATGAAAAAAATGGAACTTGAGCCTCTCCTGCTACTGCTTTAGCTAATAAAGTTTTTCCAGTTCCTGGAGGTCCTACTAATAAAGCTCCTTTAGGAATTTTACCTCCCAAGTTAGTATATTTTTCAGGGTTTTTAAGAAATTCTACAATTTCTTGAATTTCTTCTTTTGCTCCTTCAAGTCCAGCGACATCTTTGAAAGTGGTTTTAATATCTGTTTTTTCGTCAAACAATTTAGCTTTAGATTTTCCAATATTAAAAATTTGTCCACCGCCACCGCCAGCACCACCGTTCATTCTTCTCATTATGAAAATCCATAGACCTAGTATAAGAATAAAAGGTAATATCATTTGCAATAAATCGCCCCAGCTGCTTTTCGGTAAGAAGCTATATTCTTTTAATTTTTTTGCATTTACAGCTGCTTCCAGTTTATTTTGGAAGATTTCATCGTTTCCAATTTCTAATGAGTAATGAGGTCCTTTACTAGGTCGGTTTAAAATATCATTTGCAACCGCTTTGTGAATTGGATCTTTTAAGGCTTCAGCTGTTAAGTAAACTTCGGCTTCGGATTTGTTATAAACGATTACTTTTCCAACTTGTCCTTTTTCAAGGTACTCGTTGAATTTAGAAGACGATGTTTTTAATGGCTCTTCGAAACTAGAGCCACCGGTTATAAAGCTTATGAATAAAAAAATCAGTGCAACTACACCATAAATTAGCCAAGGACTAATTTTTATTTTTTTTGGATTTGGATTGTTTTCTGAAGCCATTTAATTTATTTTCTTAATATTTATTTTCTATTGTTGTAATTTTAGCATCACCCCAAAGACTTTCAATGTTATAATATTCTCTAATATTTTTTTGAAATACATGAACCACAATATTCACATAATCCATCAATACCCACTCTGCATTTTCCATTCCTTCAACATGCCAAGGCTTGTCTTTTATTTCTTTTGAAACTGTTTTTTGTACTGAATTAACAATTGCGGTAACTTGAGTGTTAGAATTTCCATTGCAAATTACAAAATAATCACAAGCTGAATTATCAATTGCTCTTAAATCTAAAATATCAATATCATTTCCTTTAACTTCCTCAATCCCTTTAATAATGTTTGTTAATAAAACATCATTGCTGTTATTTTTTTTAGCCATTTAATAATTTTATGTTTTTTGCAAAGTTACCATTTTTTGTACTTAATTTTGAAACTTTACACAAGTTTAAATTAACATAATCATTTTTTTTAATGAAATTAATCAAACTCGATGCCATAGATTCAACTAACGATTTTCTGAAGCGCTTGTCAGTAGAACAATCACTTGAGAATTTCACTGTTGTAACTGCCGAAAGTCAAACGCGTGGTAAAGGGCAAATGGGAGCAAAATGGGATTCCGAAATCGGTAAAAACCTTATGTTTAGTGTTTTAGTTAACAATGTATTAAACACTATTTCTGAAATTTTTGATCTTAATGTGGCTGTTGCTTTATCCATTTTAACAACATTAGAAAAAAATAAAATTCCTAATTTATCAATTAAATGGCCAAACGACATATTGTCAGAAAATAAAAAGGTTGCTGGAATATTAATTGAAAATACCATCAAAAATAACGGAGAAATCACTTCAATTATTGGCATTGGATTGAATGTTAACCAAATTAATTTTGATAATCTTCCTAAAGCTTCTTCAATGGCAGTAATTTCAAAAAAAGAATTTGATAAAGAAATTATCCTAAACCAATTGATAGTATGTTTGAAATCTAATTGTGATATACTCCAAAATAAATTAACTACTCAATTATGGAACAGCTATAACAAAAATTTATTTAAAAAAGGAATTCCAATGGCTTTTTCATTACCCAATGGAAAAAAGTTCATGGGAATTATACAAGGCGTAAATTCTTCTGGAAAATTAGAAGTAAAAATAGAAAATGATTCAATTGAAACTTTTGGAATAAAAGAGATTCAGTTACTCTACTAAAGGCTATTGAATTTATAATTTAGACATGTTTTCAGATAAAGTCTCAATGAATTTGCTAATTGGCCCTTTAACCATCATAGCCATCATCGCGTTAAATTCTCCTTCAAATATCAATTGAATTGCAGCTGAAGATTCTGATATTTCCTCAATATTAGCAGTTAATGTAAAAGGTAATTTATCACTTGCAGCGCCCAAAACAATTTTAGAATTGGGAGTTTTATCTTTCATTTTCAATTTAATTTCAGGCATACCTTTTAATCCAAAGATAAACGAATCGGCATCAGTAACTTCA
>RFPP01000050.1 GCA_009926065.1 Flavobacteriaceae bacterium | reverse complement strand
ATTATTTTTGTTATAAAAAATCAGTTGGTTTTCAGAATGCACAAACGTATTTCGAAAGTCCATTTTTGAATTATTTAGTTCTTTTGTGTACTATTTTAAGTTGTATTATCCTAGGATATTTTCAATATCAATACCATGTTTTAGGATACAATTGGTCTACTTTATTAGGATGTATATTAAGTTTCTTTTGTGCCTATTATTTTGATAATAAAAGTGCACTTTCAATCGGAATCACCGGTTTGGCAACATTTGTTGGTATTACAATAACCCCAAAAACACTTATTGATAATGAAATTTATAGTAATCCGATGCTGTCTTATTATGGATTAGTGTTGGGAATTTTATTTCTTGTTTGGAGTGATTACGCTAACAAAATTAACTTAAAGAGACATTTCAGTATGGTTTATTTGACTTTTGCTTTACATTTAATAAGCATTTGTTGCATTGCCGGATTATTAGAAGATTATTGGATTTTGTTTGTTTTTTTACAGGGAATTATCACTCTTTATTTTTACAAAATTAGTTATAAAAACAACTCGGTATCGTTGTTCGGATTTACACTTATTTATGGGTTTATTGGGCTTAATATATTTCTTTCAAGAATAGCACAGTATATTGATTTTTCTATATTTGAGCCCCTTTTAATCATGATAGCACCAATGTATTTTATTGGAGCAATAATTGGATTTATATTATTGATAAAACAATTTAACAAAAAGAAAAATGACAGCAGTAAATAAGCAATTATTACAAAACATTCTTTTATTGAAAGAGGCAAAAAAACTTCAAAAAATGGGGTTTATCTCAAATGACCAATTAGATTTGGCAAAAATAGAATTACCTGTTCCAAGTTCCCATTACAACCTTCTTTTTAGACTAGGTTTCTTTATACTCGGGAGTATGTTATATTCTTCAATATCAGGCGTTATTACTTTGTTTACAGCAACATTTACTCAAGATAACTTCGAAATAATCACACTCTTTATTGCAATAATTGGAATAATAATAAGCGAATTTTTAGCCAAAAGAAATTATTATCGGTTTGGTTTGGATGATGCCTTTATTTTAGGTTTTCAAGTTAGTTTTTTGGGTTTTATTTGGGCTGAAACGGGGAACATTTTTTCTGTTTTTATTGTTATGGTTTTTCTTGGAGTTTTATGCGCTGTAAGGTATGTTAATTCACTTTCAGCCTTAATTTCATGCACAGGAATTACTGGAGCAATAGTTTATTCTGTTTTGGAATATCATGTAATTGACAAGTTGTTTTTACCATTTATTTTGTTTTTTTTGGCGCTTGGAATTTATTTTATATTTCATAGACTTAATAAAATTACCAAATTTAATGTTTATAAAAATGCCTTTTTAATGCTTCAAATTTTTAGTTTGATTTTAGGGTATTTATCAATGAATTATCTAGTTGTTAGAGAATTATCGGAAAAACTAATGAATATTAAAGTAACTCCAGGAAATGATATCCCATTCTCATTTTTGTTTTATGTCTTCACTTTTTTAGTTCCCCTTTTATTGTTTATTTATTCCTTGAAAACTAAGAATAGAAATGTACTTTATATTGGCTTTTTAACATTGACTTTTTCATTTTTTACGATTCGATACTATTATGCTTTAGTTTCCACTGAAATTGCTTTAATTCTAGGAGGATTTTCGGTTTTTTTAACTACTTATTTTTGTATTAAGAAGTTGAAAAACAAAGATTTCGGAATTACGTTCAAACCAGACAGTGAGTTTCATGGGCAAAATCAATCGAATTCGGAAGCATTATTATCAAATTCGCAAATAGATTTGAAACCTAAAATTCCGATACATCAAAATATGCCTTTTGGGGGTGGAGGTTACAGTGGCGGAGGAGCTACAGGAGGATTTTAAATGCGGATAGACTTTAATTTTTTCAGTAATTAATTAAATATCATCTAATCCCAATAACGACTTTTTTGCTTAATTATTAACAGCTGTTTCACCTAAAATTATAGAAGTTTTACTACTTTTGTATTTAGAAAAATTCTAAATAAAGAAATGTTAGATATTCAAAAAATTAGAGCCGATTTTCCCATTCTTTCACAAAAGGTAAATGGAAAACCATTAGTTTATTTCGACAATGGAGCCACTTCGCAAAAACCACAGGTTGTGATTGATGCAATTGCCAAATATTATCAAGAAATTAATGCCAATATTCACCGTGGTGTTCACACTTTAAGTCAATTAGCTACCGATGCTTATGAAGCTTCTAGAGGGAAAATCCAAAACCATATAAATGCAAAATTTCCTCACGAGGTTCTATTTACTTCTGGGACAACGCACGGAATTAATTTGGTTGCCAATGGTTTTGCGTCCATTTTAAAATCGGGTGATGAGGTTTTGGTATCAGCCTTGGAACACCATTCTAATATTGTGCCTTGGCAAATATTATGTGAAAAAACGGGAGCAATTTTGCGAGTGATTCCAATGGATGAAAATGGCGAATTGATTCTATCAGAATTTGATAAATTACTTTCCAATAAAACCAAAATTGTAACCGTAAATCATATTTCCAATGCACTAGGAACAGTCAATCCTATAAAGTATATAATTGCTAAAACCCACGAATTTGGAGCTGCAATTTTGATCGATGGGGCTCAAGCGGTACCCCATTTGAAGCCAGATGTTCAAGAATTAGATTGTGATTTTTATGTGTTTTCAGGGCATAAAATTTGTGGACCAACAGGGACTGGAATTTTATATGGAAAAGAAGATTGGCTAAATAAATTACCGCCTTATCAAGGGGGTGGTGAAATGATAAAAGAAGTAACTTTTGAGAAAACTACCTATGCGGAATTGCCTCATAAATTTGAAGCCGGAACTCCCAATATTGCCGGTGGAATTGTACTTGGAACCGCGGTTGATTATATGAACCAAGTTGGTTTTGAAAACATCCAAATTCAAGAAAAAGAATTGCTAGAGTACGGCACCAAAAGATTATTAGAAATTGATGGCTTGAAAATTTATGGTACTTCTAAAGAAAAAACATCGGTAATTTCGTTTAATATCGAGGGAATTCATCCCTATGATATTGGAACTATAATTGACAAATTAGGAATCGCAGTTCGAACAGGCCATCATTGTGCTCAACCGATTATGGATTTCTTCAATATTCCTGGAACAATTCGAGCCTCTTTTGCATTTTATAATACTAAAGAAGAAATTGATATCTTTGTTGAAGCCCTAAAAAGAGCTAAATTAATGCTATCGTAAATACACTTTATATGAGAATAGTAGCTTTATTATCAACATTAATATTTGTTTTAGGAAGTTGCAATAGCCAGAAAAAGGCTTTCGGGACGAGTATTGAAATGAAAGAAATTGAAATTCAATATGAAGCAAATACAAGAGGTTTTTACAATAAATTGGTATTTAAAAACGAAACTATTTCTTCAACTAATGATAGAGATGGTAAAGAAAGTCCTGTTATTCAAAAAGTTTCGGAAGTTGATAGGAATGCTTTAAACTATGAAATTAATAAAGTAGATTTAGAGAATTTACCTAATTTAAAAGCGCCAACAGAGAAGCGATTTTATGACGGAGCGGCAATAGCTAATTTAAAGATAATATATAAAGGGAGAACCTATCAAACGTCTGATTTTGATCATGGGTTTCCACCAATGCAAATAAAAAGAGTAGTTGAAATTGTGAATTTATTATTTAAATCAGAAGAATGACAATTACAGAAATACAAGACCAAATAGTAGATGAATTTTCTATGTTTGACGATTGGATGGAGCGCTATGAATATATTATTGAATTAGGAAAAAAATTGCCTTTAATCAATGAGGAATATAAAACTGACGATAATATTATCAAGGGATGTCAATCTAAAGTTTGGTTAAAAGGAGAACAAAAAGAAGATTTAATTGTTTTCACTGCCGATAGTGATGCAATTCTAACCAAGGGGATAATTGCGATTCTTATTCGTGCTTTCTCCAATCAAAAAGCGGCTGATATTATAGCTGCCGATATGGGCTTTATTGATGAAATAGGATTGAAAGAACATTTGTCGCCAACGAGAGCTAATGGATTGGTTTCAATGATAAAAAATATTAAAATGTATGCTTTGGCATTTGAATCAAAAAATGAATAATATGGAAGAATTTAACGATACAATAAACTTAGGTGATAACGTAGTAAAAAAACTAAAGGGCATATATGATCCTGAAATTCCAGTTGATATTTACGAATTAGGGCTTATCTACGACGTGATGATAAACGAGGATAATGAAGTTAAAATATTAATGACATTAACTTCGCCAAACTGCCCAGTTGCTGAGTCATTACCTCGCGAAGTGGAAGAGAAAGTGCAAACAATTGATGAAGTAAAATCCTGTGAAGTAGAAATCACATTTGATCCACCTTGGAGCAAAGATTTAATGAGCGAGGAAGCAAAATTAGAATTAGGAATGCTTTAAAAATCTGTTTAAAGTAAAATGGACGAAATCATAAATAAAGTTGCCAATAGTTCTCTGGAAGTTTTCGATTTAGAAGAGTTTTACCCTAGTGGTATTCGGACACAAATCGATATTTCGCAGTGGCTTTCGGACGGATTTATTTTAAAAGAAAAAGATTTTCGGGAGCATTTAAAACAACACGATTGGACAAAATATCAAGATCATTTTGTAGCTGTTTGTTGTAGTACAGATGCCATACTTCCAGCTTGGACTTCAGTTTTAGTTACCATTCATTTAGCTCCATTTGCAAAAAAAATTGTTGATGGTAATTTAGAAGTTTTAGACACTTTATTATATCAAGAAATCCTTCAAAATATTGATTATTCAAAATATGAAAACAAGTCGGTTATCATAAAAGGATGTTCAAAAAAACCCGTACCAATTAGTGCTTATGTAGCTGCAGCTCAATATTTACAACCTTTTGCAAAAAGTATAATGTATGGCGAAGCATGTTCAGCAGTTCCATTATATAAGAAAAAGTATTAATTAATCCTCTTCTTTTTCAATTGCATCTTTAAAATCGGGATATAGAAACTTATTGTAGGGAAACCTTGAAATGTGAATTTCTCGAACTGCTTCATAAACTCGCTCTCTAAATTCTTCAAAATTTTCTTTGTTAGTTGCCGAAATAAAAATTGCTTTTTCTTTTCCTACATTGTTCATCCAAGTGGTTTTCCATTCTTCTAAAGTGTAATGCTTTTTGGTTTTTTCGGTTATTAAATCATCTTCATCAATGGTTAAATGTTTAAAAGCATCAATTTTATTAAACACCATTAAAGTTGATTTATTATTACTTTTTATATCAGATAATGTTTGGTTAACCGATTCAATGTGGTCTTCAAAATCGGGATGAGAAATGTCAACCACATGCAGTAGTAAATCAGCTTCTCGAACTTCATCTAGTGTACTTTTAAATGAGTCTACTAATTGAGTTGGCAGTTTTCGGATAAACCCAACAGTATCAGAAAGCAAGAAAGGTAAATTTTTAATCACCACCTTTCTCACGGTAGTATCCAAAGTGGCAAATAATTTATTTTCTACAAATACATCGCTTTTTCCTACTACATTCATTAAAGTTGACTTTCCAACATTAGTATAACCTACTAAAGCTACCCGAACCATGGCCCCACGATTACTACGTTGAATCCCCATTTGCTTGTCGATAGTTTTTATTTTCTCCTTGAGTAAAGCAATTCTATCTCTAACAATTCGTCGGTCAGTTTCAATTTCAGTTTCTCCTGGGCCACGCATTCCAATTCCTCCTTTTTGACGTTCTAGGTGGGTCCACATTCCAGATAATCTGGGGAGTAAATATTGACATTGTGCTAATTCAACTTGAGTTCTTGCATAGGACGTTTCCGCTCTTTGAGCAAAAATATCCAGGATTAGGTGTGTTCGGTCTAAAATTTTACATTTTATAATTTTAGAAATATTTTTTTGTTGAGAGGGCGAAAGTTCATCATCAAAAATTACAGTAGAAACATCATTTTCAATAACAAAATGATTTATTTCATCCATTTTTCCAGTTCCAAGAAAAGTTTTTGGATTGGGACGCTCCATTTTCTGAGAAAATCTCTTAATTACTTCTCCACCAGCAGTGTAGGTTAAAAATTCCAACTCATCTAGGTACTCGTTTAATTTTTCTTCCTCCTGTTTTTGAGTAATAATTCCAATAATTACTGTTTTTTCAATCTTTTTAGTTTCTTTCTCTAGCATATCAAAATATAAATTGCAAAGCTAATTTTTTTGCATGAAAAATCTATATTTACTGACTTTTAATTAATAAATTAATAAAGTCATTAGTTAAAAATGTAATTTAAAGTTATTTTTTAAAATTTTTTGTTAAATTTGAAAGCTAAATTGCATATTAAATTACCTATTATAATCTTAAATTTTCATTTTATGAAAAAAATTACTCTATTATTAATTTTACTTTTATTATCATTTTCTGGTTTTTCACAAGCACTATTAGAGGGATTTGAAACGCCATCAACTCCATTTGGAATACCTGCTAACTGGGCCAGATTTCAAAGTGGTACTGCCTCAGAAATTTGGTATACTGATGGAACTGTTCCAAGAACTGGAACAAAACATGCAACTTTGTTAGGAGAAAATATAGGTGTTGGAAATTCTGCAAAATACTATTTAGCATCACCGATTGTAACAATACCATTAAATGGGCAGTTGCGTTTTTGGGTAAAAACCGGGCAACAAGGAGATCAGGGCGGAGTTTTTAAAGTTAAAGTAGCTTCAGCAGCATTACCTGCAAATCAAACCACAGAGGCGGCTTATACAACGACACTTCAAACCTACACGGAATCTCAATTAAGTACCAATGTTGCGCCTGCTCCAATTGTATATGAAGAACAAGTTATTGATTTTCCGGCAGCTACATTTCCAGCAGGAACTCAAGTATATATTGCTTTTGTATCAGAAATAACACAAACGTCCCCTTTTCAAGGAGATGATTTATTTTTGGACGATGTTTTGGTAGTTTCAAGATGTTTAGAGCCAACCACCTTAGGAGCAGGAACATTTACTTCCTCAAGTGCAGTTTTGAATTGGACTAATCCTAACCCTACAACTGGTGCTGGTTTAAACACTTGTAATCAATGGGAAATTGAAATTATACCTGCAACGCAATTAAATCCAACGGGGTCTGGAATCATTGTAAATACAAATCCATACACCGCTACAACATTAACTTCAGCGCCATTTGCACCATTAGCGCCATTAACACAATATAAATATTATGTTCGTTCAAAATGTGCTTTCTCTGGAAGTATTTGGTCGGGGCCGTTTCCATTTACTACCGCCCCGGGACCAGCAGTTTGTGGAGGAAATTATGTAGACGTTGGGGGAACAACAGGGAATTATGCTAATGGATCAAATGCTACAAATGGAGGTACAACAATAATTTGTCCAATAAATGCAGGCGATGCTGTTACGGTGACTTTTACCTCTTTTTCTACAGCAGAAGCAACCGATAATTTAAAAGTTTATAACGGCAATGGCACAACAGGAACTCTTTTAGGAACTTTCTCAGGAACGTTGACCGGGGCCAATTTACCGGGACCTTTTACCTCTTCTGCTTCAAACGGATGTTTAACTTTTGTATTTACATCTGATGCTACACTTAATGGTCCGGGTTGGTTAGCAAACATTACTTGTGCACCAATTCCTACCTGTACGAAACCAAATACATTAACAAGTTCTGCAATTACAACAACTTCTGCTTCAATTGGTTGGACTCAACCTGCAAATCCAGATGGTACAACAGCAACAGCTTGGCAATATATTGCACTTCCTTGTGGATCAGCCGCTCCAAACGCAACTGCTTCAGCTTGGTTTCCTGCAACTTCTAATCCATTTGTTGTTCCAAATTTAACTCCAGGGATTTGTTATGATATCTACGTTCGTGCAGCATGTTCAGCAACGGATGTAAGTGCTTGGTCAACTTTACCAGTTTCAGTAACTACATTACCCGGTTGTGGAGGGTCATTCTATGATTTAGGAGGGCCAAATGGATTATATCCAAATAATGTTACAACAGCAACAGGTACTACCACAATTTGCCCTTCAATACCTGGGCAGGTCGTTACAGTAACTTTTAATTCTTTTGCTACTCAAGCAGGTTCAGATCTTTTGAGAGTCTATGATGGTGATGTAGCTACAGGAACATTGTTAGGGACATTCTCCGGAACTGCAGTTCCTGGGCCTTTTACCTCCACAGCAGCTTCAGGATGTTTGACTTTTGTATTTACATCAAATGGTACTACAAATGCAGCCGGATGGGACGCAAGGGTTACTTGTGGTCCACCACCAACCTGTTCTAAACCAAAAAATTTAACAGTAACAACAATAACTCAATCTACAGCATTATTAGGATGGACACAACCTGCTAATCCTGACGGAAGTTTTGCAACTGCTTGGCAAGTTGCTGTAGTTCCATGCGGGACAGGTATGCCGGCAATAGGGTCACCACTTTGGAGAAGCGCCAACTCAAATCCATATTATGTAACTGGCCTAGCTTCAGCTACTTGTTATGACTATTATGTTAGAGCAATATGTTCACCAACAGATTCAAGCTCGATTGCTGGTCCATTAAGTTTTAACACATTAATTGTTAACGACGAATGTACAGGAGCTATAGATATTGCGGTTAATCAAAACACAAATTGTTTACAAACTGTATTTGGAAGTGTTGCTTTTGCAACAGCATCACCAGAAGCTAATACTTGTGGTGGAACAATTGATGATGATGATGTTTGGTTCAAATTTACCGCAACTGCTGTCACACATTACATTACCATTTTAGGAGTAAATTATGCCGTAGCACCTACAAATATTAACTTTTTACTTTATACAGGAACATGTGGAAACTTAACCCAATTTGGGACCTGTTTTACAGCAAATAACAATACAGCAACCGGCTTAACAATAGGTCAAACCTATTATATTAGAGCTTATTCAACAGGATCTACTGCTTCTACAACAACTTTTGAAATTTGTGTTGGAACAAATGTTGGAACTTGTGCAACAGCATTGCCACTTTGTGCAATTAATCCAATTATCATACCAAATAACGTAGGGGTTCCTAGTTTACCAAACCCTATAAGCCCTTATTCTACAACAAATGCACAAGTAGGTTGTTTAGGAACGGCACCTTCACCAACATTCTATTATTTACAAATTCCTACAAATGGGAACTACAATTTCTTTTTAGAGCAAAACACAAGTAGTTCGTTTAATGGAACAGGAATTGATGTGGATTTTGTGGCTTGGGGCCCTTATGCAACAAATGAAGCTGCCTGTGCAGGAATTTCAACAACAAATGCTCCTGCTACAGGAATTGCGTGTAGTTATTCCGCCGCCTTTACGGAAAACTTTGGAGTAAACAATGCAATTGCAGGGGAGATATATATTATAATGATCACCAACTTTAATGGAAGAAAAGGGTTTGTTAGAATCACTCAAACCGCAGGTCCTGTTCCCACAATTTGTTGTCCATTTGGGAATTTTACCTATTCAAAAAATTTCTATTGTCAAAATGAAGGTAATCCTTCTCCAAGTTTTGTAAGTAATGCAACAGCAGGAACTTTTTCTGCGGTGCCATCTACTGGGCTTTCTATAAATCCTGTTACAGGTTTAATTAATCTTGCAGCAAGTACACCAGGTTCATACATCGTATACAATACAATTGCACCTTCTGGAACTTGCCCTGGAGATGTTGATTCATGGGCAATTACAATTACGGTACCGCCTTCTAATGTTTCAATTAATTATAGTGCACCATCTTATTGTAAAACGGATACTACAGTTCAAAATATTACTCAAACAGGAACACCTGGGGGAGTTTATACTGTAGCCCCAGCAGTAGGATTGTCATTAAATACAACAACGGGAACTTTTACACCTAGTACTAGTACTGTTGGTACTTATGTAGTAAGTTATAACTTACCTCAAGCATTGGGATGTCCAGGAGCGGTTAGTTCTACGACTGTTAATATATTATATCCAGTTCCAACTTTTAATCCAGCGCCACCAATTTGTGCTGGAGGAACTTCAGCGCCATTACCTACAACTTCTTTAGAAGGAATTACAGGAACATGGTCGCCTCCTATAAATAATTCAGTTACAACTACTTATACATTTACGCCTAATCCAGGGCAATGTGCAACTACCACAACTATGACTATTCAAGTTGGAACAGTAGCGCCCGTATTCA
>RFPP01000049.1 GCA_009926065.1 Flavobacteriaceae bacterium | reverse complement strand
AAAGTACAATTGTACTTTTTACAATATCACTGTGAATAGTTTGAAATGGAACTGCAAGTTTTATTTCTTTAAAATTTTCAAGTGTTCCCTTATTCTTGTGAACAGCTTCTATTTCTAATAAAGAAAATGGCTGAAAGTAAGCGATTTTCTGATTTGATTTTCTAGCTGAAAAGGCATCCCGAACAAAGTACGATTTTAGGCCATCGGAAAGTGTAAAGCATTTTACAATTAAGCTTTTCTCTTGATATTTTATTGATGAAATTACTATCGCTCTGGTTTTAACTACCATTTTTTTATTGTGATTATATTGTAAAGATTAATAAAAATCTATAACTCAAAGTAAATTACCTAATTATCATTACTTTTTTAACTGAAGTATCTGTTCCATCTTGCGACGAAATAAAAATCATATAAACCCCTGAAGCTACATTATAGTTACCAAAAGCTTTGGTATCCCATTCAATTGTTCCACCCTGAGAAATTGTTTCAAATACTAAATTTCCCTCTATGTCGGTGATTTTTACATTACATTTATTGGATAAACCACTCACTTTAACGGTGCCTTCAAACTCTGGTCGAACCGGATTTGGATAAACATTAACATTGCTTAAATCGGTACTTGCGCTAGTTGAAGTCCCTTTAAAAGATACCATTCCTTTGTCAGTTGCAAAAAAAACTTCTCCAGTAGTTGGGTTAATATCAATATCATTAATGGCATTACTTGGTAAAGGTGAATTGCTACTTGTAAATCGGCGAAGAGTTTGCTGACCATCTGAAGAAAATTGAAAAACTCCAGAATCAGCTGTTCCAACCCATTTATTATTGGCGCCATCCACAACTATATCTGTAATAAATTGTTCATATAATAATTCTTGTGCTAATCCATTTTCTAGGATAATTATAGGATTTGATGTTAATTGATCATCTGTAGAAAAACGATCCACGCTTGAAAGTACTCTTAATCCACTGGTAGTTCCTATCCAAAGTTGATTTCTATTATCGATTGCTACTACTCTAGCATCAACAACGGGTAAATTTCCTAGATCCGCACCCAGAGATATTTTCTTAAAAATGTTCCCAACTTCGTTATAGGCAATAACCCCATCATAACTAGAAGCCATCCATTTTGTACCGTTTTTATCAACCACTACCTCTCCATAACTGTTTTCATAATATCTTTGAGAAATAGGTTCAATATTTACACTAGACCATGAACCTTGAGCTGATAGTTTTTTAATACCATTTTTGGACCAACCATTCCCTACCCATAAATTCCCTGTTTTATCAAATGCCGCACCATTAATCCTTAAATCTTTATAATTTGGATTTGGTGGGTTTAAAACTAATGATTCTAATGAACTATTACTCTCATCATACAAAACAGTTGGAATATCATTTTCAACTTTTAACAGTCCAGAAAAAAAAGAGCTGATATAAACTTGGTTACTATTATTTGGATTTATAGTAATTTTGGAAAGTGCCTTTGCTCCCAATACAGCTGAATATGGAGTGTTTTGCCATCCGTTTTCGTTATATTTACTAAACCCATATGTATTTAAACCATTATTATCATAGGTATAAGGATTATAATCTGGGGAATACCCTCCATAAACTGCCCATAGGTTATTTGTGGAAGCATTTATAGCAAATATAGCATTTCTAGAAGGTCCGTCGGGACTCAAAAATGTAAAATTAGTTGGGTTATCAAGTCTAGTGGTAATTATTCCATCTTCTAAAGTCCCTAAATAAATTTCATTCCCAATGAGAGTTGCGCATGTGAATTTTGCTGAAATATTTGGAATTTGATTACTATTTATTTGCAACAGCAAACTCAAATTTTGGTTGTAGATATAGACACTAGTTTGAGTAGAAATTAAAATATAATTTCCACTAGCTCTTAAATCAACTGAACCAAGCGGATGTGATGTGAACGAGGTAAATACCGAACCATTTAGTTTAAAAACTGCACCCCAATTTGTAGTAGCAACTACTTGTGTTCCAAAAGTCTCAACACCTGTGAAACCTCCGCCTATTACTTGTGTCCATTGATTGTAATCATTCAAATTAGGATTGGAAATACTGGCGGTTTTTACCCCTACTGAAGTTGCTGCATAAATAATATCATTGTTAATTGCAGTTTGTGTTACTTTAATTTCAGCTCCTAAATCTCCAATTCTGTAGGTATCTCCAAAGCCTAATGTAGCTAAATTATATTGTACAATTCCAAAATCGCAGGAAACATATAGAATTCCATTGTATTCCATAAAATGATTGATGCGTTTCAAATTTTGATTTACTCCATTAGTTATGATATCAACTACATTTAACATACTTCCATCTGCATCATTGACAATTATAATTAATCCATTTTCATAACCAATAATTGTTTTATTGAATGCAGTACTATGATACATTGAAGTAATTGTTTGACCTGAAAGACCGTCGATAGTATTGGTAGTTTTTAATGTATTAGTCGTTAAATTTTTAGAAAATAAAGCATTTTCAGCAGCAGCAAAAAAAACAGTTGGCGATTGAGAAATATCCTTAATTTCTTTATAAGAAAAATAGCCCTTCCAAAATTGACTGTTTTGGGAAAAGCCAAATTGAATTGAAAATAAAGCAATAAATAATGCTAAGGAGTACCTCATTTTTTTTATTATGTTAAAACAAATATACTATAAAACGAAATTAATATTGATTTCATATACAAACAAAAAAATGCCCCACAAATTGTGAGGCACTTAATTAATATAGCGGTTGGTTTTAAACTACACCTTGTGCCAACATTGCATCAGCAACTTTAACAAAACCGGCAATATTTGCTCCTTTTACATAATCTACGTAACCAGAAGCATCTTTACCATATTTAACACATGAAGCGTGAATATCTAACATGATTTTTTTCAAACGCTCGTCAACTTCTTCTGCGGTCCAACTTAATCTCAATGAGTTTTGAGACATCTCCAATCCTGAAGTTGCTACACCACCTGCATTAGATGCTTTTCCTGGTGCAAATAATATTTTTGCTTTATGGAAAACAGTTATTGCCTCTGGTGTTGAAGGCATGTTTGCTCCTTCAGCCACACAAATACAACCATTTGCTACAAGCATTTTTGCTTCTTCTTCGTTCAATTCGTTTTGAGTTGCACAAGGCAAAGCGACATCGCACTTAACTTCCCATGGGCGTTTTCCAGCAACATATTTTGCATTTGGATACTTAGTTAAATAATCACTGATTCTTCCACGTAATTCATTTTTAATCTCCATTACGTATGCTAATTTAGTAGCATCAATTCCATCTGCATCATAAATATATCCTGATGAATCAGATAAAGTAACTACTTTACCGCCCAATTGGGTTGCTTTTTCAGCTGCATATTGTGCAACGTTACCCGATCCAGAAATTACAACAGTTTTTCCTGTAAAACTATCTCCTTTAGTATTCAACATACTTTGTGCAAAGTAAACATCACCATATCCAGTAGCTTCAGGACGAATTAATGAACCTCCAAAAGAAATTCCTTTTCCTGTCAAAACTCCTGTAAACTCGTTTCTTAATCTTTTATATTGACCAAACATATATCCTACTTCACGACCTCCAACTCCGATATCTCCGGCAGGAACATCAGTATTATCGCCAATATGTTTAGATAATTCTGTCATAAATGCTTGACAAAAACGCATTACTTCATTGTCAGATTTTCCTTTAGGATCAAAGTCTGCTCCTCCTTTACCACCACCCATTGGTAATGTGGTTAAACTATTTTTAAAAGTTTGCTCGAAAGCTAAAAATTTCAAAATACTTAAATTAACGGAAGGGTGAAAACGAATTCCTCCTTTATAAGGTCCAATAGCAGAATTCATTTGAATTCTGTAACCTCTATTTACTTGGATATTACCTTTATCATCGGTCCAAACTACTCGGAAGGTAATGATTCGCTCAGATTCGACCATTCTTTCCAAAAGCATTTTGTTTTGGTATTTTTTATTTTTTTCAATAAATGGAATTACTGTTTCAGCAACTTCATGAACGGCTTGTATAAACTCTGGCTCATTCGGATTTCTTTTAGCTACTGCTTCAACAAAAGATTTAATACTTTCTGACATACTATTTTTTTATTTAACGGTTTAAGAAAACGTTTTCGTATTTTGATGCAAATATACATTATAATCAATAATAATTTAAATCAATTTCAATTTGTCAATAGAATTATCTTTATTTTATTAAAAATTTAAATAAAGTAAATAATATTCAAATATTTATATTAGAAAGTCAATTAATTAATAAGTAAATTAGATTTTTTGTGTCAATTTAATATTATAAATTAAATTAACCTAAAGCCTGAGTTAAGTCTTCAATAAGATCCTCAATATCTTCAATTCCAACACTTAAACGAACTAAATCATCAGAAATTCCGATTTCCTTTCGCTTTTCTTCGGGAATTGAAGCATGAGTCATTAATGCCGGGTGATTCGCTAATGATTCAACTCCTCCTAAAGATTCTGCTAAAGTGAAAACTTTCAGTTTTTCAAGAAATTGAATTGAATCTTCTTTTTTACCTGAAACAAAAGTAAATGAAACCATTCCTCCAAAACCACTCATTTGCTTTTTGGCAATTTCTTGAGAAGGATGGCTAGGTAATCCTGGATAAAAAACAGTTTTTATTTTAGGATGATTATTTAAAAAATCAGCCACTTTTGCTCCATTTTCACAATGCCTTTGTACTCTTAAATGAAGCGTTTTTATTCCTCTTAAAACTAAAAAACTATCCATTGGACCTAATGTTCCTCCAGTAGCAAATTGTTGAAAATGCAATTGATTTCCCAATTCTTCGTCTTTAATGATTAGTGCTCCAGCGATTACATCAGAATGTCCGCTAAGGTATTTTGTTGCGGAATGCATCACGATATCAGCACCCAAATCCAAAGGTTTTTGTAAATATGGCGTAGCAAATGTATTGTCAACTGCAAAAAGAATTTTATGTTGCTTTGTGATTTTAGCAATTTCTTGAATATCCGCTAATTTCATCAATGGGTTTGTTGGGGTTTCCACCCAAACTAATTTGGTATTTTGGTTGATTAATGATTTGAATTTTTCCAAATCATTCATATCAACAAAATGAAATATTATTCCAGAATCTTTATATATTCGAGTAAACAGTCTATAAGTTCCGCCATACAAATCATCCATTGCAATAATCTCATCTCCTGGTTTAAAGGTTCTCATTAAACAATCAGTAGCTGCCAACCCTGATGAAAATGCTAGACCACGAGCTCCATTTTCAATACTTGCCAAAGCGTTTTCTAAAGCCGAACGCGTAGGATTTGCAGCACGGCTGTATTCATAATCAGGATTCAAAGGATGTCCAGGGCTTGTTTGCACAAATGTTGATGTTTGATAAACCGGAGGCATAACCGCTCCTGTTGCAGGATCGTGGTGTTGTCCGCCGTGAATGGTTTTAGTATTGAATTTCATAAATGATATTTTTGGTAAAGATATAAATTATAACTCTTTATTTTTTTATTAAAAACTCTCTTTTTTAATTCAAATGAATTTTCTTTGCAAAAGAAAAAGCTAAGAATGACTAACAAAATTTATTACCTTGGAACTTGTGATACTTGTCGCAAAATAATAAAATCGCTCCCTAAAGGTGTTGATTTAGTATTTCACGACATCAAGCAAGATCGAATTACAGAAGATCAATTGGAAGAAATGCACCAACTTTCAGGAAGCTATGAATCGTTATTTAGCAAAAAAGCCATTTTGTATAAAACGATGGATTTAAAAAACAAGCAATTATCAGAATCTGATTATAAAAATTTGATTTTAGAAAATTATACTTTTTTAAGTCGTCCCGTATTTATTATAAATGGAGGGATTTACATTGGCAATAGCCAACAAAATATTCTTAAGGTAAATACTATTTTAAATAATGTCTAAAAGAAATATTGCGTTAATTGGAGCGACTATAGTATCCTTAATTTATGGCGTTACCTTCACAATTGCCAAGGATGTAATGCCAAATTATATTAATGCCTATGGCTTCATTTTGTTGCGAGTAGCTGGTTCAACTCTTTTATTTTGGATTGTTGGTTTGATAATGAAAATGCTGAAAATAGGGCCAAGTGAAAAAATTGCACTCCATGATTTTCCTAGAATTATTGCCTGTGCTTTTTTTGGAGTTGCTTTAAATATGTTGACATTTTTTAAAGGATTGAGTATGACAACGCCAATTTCAGCAGCTGTAATTATGGTTTGTACTCCGTTAATTGTATTGATATTATCGGCAATAATTATCAAAGAAAAAATGCGAAAAAGAAAAATTCTAGGAATACTGTTGGGGCTTTTTGGTACTTCATTTTTGATATTATATGGAAAATCCGTTGAAAATAATTCCAATGTGAGTTTAGGGAATCTCTTAGTTTTGATTAATGCTATTTCGTATGGATATTATTTAGTAATTGTAAAAAAATTGATGGATAAATACAACGCTTTTACCTTTGTAAAATGGATTTATTTGTTTGGATTTATTATGGTAATACCCTTTGGTTTTAGCCAATTCCAATCCGTTAATTGGGCTGTTTTACCAACAGTTATTGTATGGAAAATTGCATTTGTGGTCGTTTTTTCAACCTTTTTTACTTACTTATTAAACCTACTTTCAATGCGGGAATTAAAGCCCACATTAGTAGCAGTGTTTATCTATTTACAACCTCTTTTTGCTACAGTTTTTGCAATTAGTTTAGGGAAAGATGAATTGACGTGGGTGAAAATAAGTTCGGCAATTTTTATCTTTACCGGAGTATATTTGGTTACCGATAAAAAAAGTGAGCAACAACGGGACGAACCAAAATAAACACTGAAAACTTTTTCATTATCTTTACACCTATATTAATAGTAATATGATACAATCAATGACTGGTTTTGGGAAAGCAACTTTGCAATTACCAACAAAAAAAATAACAGTTGAAGTTAAATCTTTAAACAGTAAAGGTTTGGATTTAAGCGTGAGAATGCCTTCCGTTTATAGAGAAATGGAATTGGGCTTGCGCAACGAAATTTCTTTGGCATTAGAAAGAGGAAAAATTGATTTTTCGATTTATATTGAAAGTACTGCAGAGCAAACTTCAACCAAGGTAAATGTACCAATTGTGAAAGCTTACATGGCGCAACTTCGCGAAGTTTATGGCGATGCCGATGAAACAGAATTGATGAAAATGGCTGTGAGAATGCCAGATACAATGAAAATTGAGCGAGAAGAAATTGATGAAAATGATTGGCTTGAAATCCAAAAAGTGATTAAAGAAGCGATTTCTAATATTTTGAATTTCCGAAAATCAGAAGGTGTTTCTTTGGAAAATGAATTTTACTTAAGAATTGATAATATTCGAGGTTATATGAATGAATTATTATCGCTCGAGCAAGAAAGAGTTCAAATTATTAAAGAGAGATTGCAATCTGCAATATCGGAATTGAAAGTTAATGTTGATGAAAATCGTTTCGAGCAAGAATTGATTTATTATTTAGAGAAATTGGATATCACCGAAGAGAAAGTTCGATTGACTAACCACTTAGATTACTTCCTAGAAACAATAAAAGGGAAAGAAGCCAATGGTAGAAAATTAGGATTTATTACTCAGGAAATGGGTCGTGAAATTAATACGATGGGTTCTAAATCTAATCATGCTCAAATGCAAAAATTAGTGGTGATGATGAAGGATGAATTGGAAAAAATTAAGGAGCAAGTTTTGAACGTGTTGTAAAAAGCTGTAAGCATAAAGCAAATAAAAAATGAATAAAGGAAAATTAATAGTTTTTTCGGCACCTTCAGGATCAGGGAAAACCACTATTGTAAAATATTTACTTGGAAAAGATGATTTAAATCTGGAATTTTCAATTTCGGCAGCTTCAAGAAAACCTCGAGGCGAGGAGGTTAATGGAAAAGATTATTATTTTATTTCAATTGAAGAATTTAAAAAACATATAAAAAACCAAGATTTTATAGAATGGGAAGAAGTGTATAGAGATAATTTTTATGGTACATTAAAAAGTGAAGTAGAACGAATTTGGGCTTTAGGAAAAAATGTAATTTTTGATATTGATGTTGCCGGTGGATTACGAATAAAAAACAAATTTCCGGAGCAAACTTTAGCAGTTTTTGTGAAACCCCCTAGTATTGACGAACTTAAAATCCGACTTAAAAAGAGGTCTACTGAAAGCGATGATAAAATAAACATGAGAATTGCAAAAGCTTCAGTTGAATTAGCAACAGCACCACAATTTGATAAAATCATAAAAAATTACGATTTGGATTTTGCCAAAGTAGAGGCGTATGAATTAGTTAAAGCATTTTTAAATGATGATTCTGATTATTAATTCTTAATTAATTTAAAATCTATAATTACTGTTTTTGAATAAAAAAGTAAATTTATGAAAATCGGACTTTATTTTGGAACCTTCAATCCCATTCATGTAGGGCATTTGATTATTGCCAATCACTTTGCGGAGCACACCGATTTAAATCAGGTTTGGATGGTGGTTACCCCTCACAATCCATTGAAAAATAAAGATACATTGCTAAAAGATGCCACCCGTTTAGAATTGGTTTTTCTTGCAACAGCGGACTACCCAAAGATTAAGCCAAGCGACATAGAATTCTATTTACCTCAACCCAATTATACAGTGAATACCTTAGCGCATTTACAAGATAAATATCCTAAAAATGAGTTTTCATTGATTATGGGAGAAGACAATTTGAAGTCATTTCACAAATGGAAAAACTTTGAGGTAATTCTTGAAAATCATGATATATATGTTTATCCAAGGGTTGATGAACATGGGCAAACGAATAAAAATAGTGAAAAATACGGTTTCAAAAACCATTCTAAAGTTCATTTTATAGACGCTCCTATTGTCGAAATTTCGGCTACATTTATTAGAAATTCCATCAAAAATAAGAAGAATATTCAGCCGCTTTTACCTAATAAAGTTTGGGAATATATCGATCACAATAATTTGTATAGAAAGTAAAAATCGTTCAAGAACTGCATTAGGGATAGCAGAGGAAATCCCCCACTTTTAGTGTGGATTGAAGCGTACAGCCCGACCGCACTGGAACGCTAGTGGAAGTGGGGAAATGCCCAAATAAAAAAATGTTTAATATCCCAAAATTAATTGTGCAATTCCGAAATACAGAATAATTCCAAAAACGTCATTGGTGGTGGTAATAAATGGGCCTGTTGCAATTGCAGGGTCAATTTTGTTTTTATGAAGGAAAAGCGGTACTAAAGTCCCTAAAGTAGCAGCGAATAAAATTACCACGATTATAGAGATTGAAATGGCTAATCCTACTTGGTATTGCCCATACATTAAGGAGTGATAACCTAATAAAAACAGGGATATTATGGTTCCAGAAATCATGGCAACGGTCAATTCTTTGCTTAAATAATTTCTGTTGAATTCTTTTAATGAACCGTTTGCCAAACCTTGAACCACGATTGCGGAGGCCTGCACACCAATATTTCCTGCTGTTGCAGAAAGTAACGGAACGAATATGAATAGTGTTGTATATTTTTGAAAGGCATTTTCGTTGTGTTTTAAAACAATTGAGGCCACAATTTCTATTAACATTCCAATGATTAGCCAAGGCAAGCGCGCTTTGGTTAATTCGAAAACACTGTCTTTTGCTTCTACGTCTTGGGTAATACCGGCAGCTAATTGGTAATCTTTATCGGCTTCATCTTTGATTACATCCACAATATCATCAATGGTAATTCTACCTACCAATCGTCCTAATTCGTCGGTAACTGGAATGGCCTCCAAGTCATATTTTTGCATGATTCTTGCTACTTCAACATCTTCAACATCTACGTTTACTGAATTTAATTTTCGGATATAAACGTTACTGATTGGTGTTTTTGTAGAAGTTGTCAATAAATCTTTAAGTGAAAGTCGACCCAATAATTTATCTTGATCATCAACTACATAAATGGAATGAACTCGTGAAATATTTTCAGCTTGGATACGCATTTCTTTAACGCACGTGAGTACATTCCAATTTTCATTTACTTTAACCAACTCTTTGTGCATTAATCCCCCGGCGGTATTTTCGTCGTAACGCAATAAATCGACAATGTCTTTTGCATGTTCAACATCTTGAAGTTCCGAGATTACTTCTTCTTTTTTACTTTGAGAAAGTTCGGCGATAATATCGGCAGCATCGTTGGTATCTAATTCATCAAGTTCTTCTGCGATTTCTTTTGGTGATAATCTGCTTAATATGTTTTCTCTCAAATCATCATCTAATTCAAGGAGTATTTCAGCTGTTTTATCACTATCTAATATCTTGAAAATATAGGTAGCTTCGTTAAAATCTAATTCATCAAGTATTTCTGCAACATCTGCATGGTGCAAATCATTAAGTAAGGACTCTAATTGTTTGTCCTCCTTACTTTTGATTAGCTCTTCAATTTGAACAATAAGCTCTTTACTGATTTTAAACTGCATCGGCTTCTATTTTTTGAGTGAGTTCAAGGAATTGTTGCACGTTCAACTGTTCTGGACGAAGGTCAAAAATAGTGTCTACTCGCAAATTATCCGACAAATTTAGTATTTTTAAACTATTCCGCAATGTTTTTCTGCGTTGTTGAAATGCAGTTTTTACTATCTTGAAGAATAATTTCTCGCCACAAGGCAAAATAAAATCTTCTTTTCGTCTTAATCTCAATACGCCCGATTTTACTTTTGGTGGTGGATTAAA
>RFPP01000048.1 GCA_009926065.1 Flavobacteriaceae bacterium | reverse complement strand
GTAAGATGGACGATTCCAAGATTTAGATACGATCAGTTGATGAATTTAGGATGGAGAATTTTGATTCCCTTATCAATTGTGAATATTGTTATTACAGGAATTGTAATTTTAAGACACGAAATAATTGCTTATTTAGGATTTTAATTAAAATACGAAAAGCCCTAGCCCTGATTGCAGTATAAATCCCACGCTTTTTTAGCGTGGATTGAAACGGAAAGCAGGATTAAGCTTCAAAAAAAAAATAAAAATGTCAATACAAAGTATCTCCTTATCGGGAAGAAAAAAGGAAGTTTCTAACAAGAAAATGACTTTTTTGGAAAGCATGTATTTGCTTGCGATAATTAAAGGTTTGTTTATTACAATCAAACACTTGTTTCGTAGAAAAGTAACGATTCAATATCCAGAGCAAGTTCGAGAAATGAGTCCTGTTTATCGTGGTCAGCATATGTTGAAACGTGACGAGCAAGGTCGTGAAAACTGTACTGCATGTGGGTTGTGTGCATTGTCGTGCCCAGCAGAAGCAATAACAATGAAAGCAGAAGAACGCAAACCTAATGAGTTACACTTATATCGCGAGGAAAAATATGCTTCGATATATGAAATTAATATGTTGCGTTGTATTTTCTGTGGATTGTGTGAAGAGGCATGCCCAAAAGATGCAATTTACCTTACTATTTCTAAGGAATTAGTTCCTGCAAGCTACGATAGAGAAGATTTTATTTTTGGAAAAGATCGCTTAGTAATGCCTTTAGACGTTGCTATGCAAAACGCTCAACTTAACAACGCAAACTAATGACTCCATTTCTATTTATTTTTTGTGTATTAGCAGCGATAACTTTATCGACCGCTTTTTTGACGGTTTTCACTAAGAACCCTATTCATAGTGCTATTTATTTGGTGATTTGCTTTTTCTCAATTGCTGGTCATTATCTATTATTAAATTCTCAGTTTTTGGCTGTAGTTCATATTATAGTGTATTCTGGAGCAATTATGATTCTATTCTTATTTACAATTATGTTAATGAATTTGAATAAAGAAAATGAAGTTCACAAACCACGAGTTACGCGCTTGGCAGCTATAATTTTATTTAGCTTAACCTGTTTGATATTAATTGCCCTTTTTGTGAATTCTAAACCAATTATGGGGGAATATGATGCAACTGGAGATGATTTTCAATCTATTAATAAGTTAGGAACCGTTTTACTTAACGAATATATGGTGCCTTTTGAATTTGCTTCAATACTACTTTTAGTAGCTATGATAGGTACTGTTTTATTGTCTAAGAAAGAAAAAATAGAAAAATAATATGAACAATGTTTTAAATCAAATAGGTATTGAAAACTATATTTTCCTTGCAGTAATACTATTTAGTATTGGAGTATTTGGAGTATTGTACAGACGGAATGCAATTATCGTATTTATGTCAATTGAGATCATGCTAAATGCGGTGAATTTGCTTTTTGTAGCCTTTTCATCTTATCATCAAGATGCTCAAGGACAAGTTTTTGTATTCTTCTCAATGGCTGTTGCAGCGGCAGAAGTGGCAGTAGGATTAGCAATATTGGTTTCAATATTTAGAAATTTAGGTTCGATTGATATCGATAATTTAAAAAATTTAAAAGGATAATTTAATGGAAACCAATTTAGCTTTACTCTTACTATTATCGCCTTTTATAGGGTTTTTATTCAATATTTTCTTTGGAAAAAAATTGGGGAAAATTCTGTCGGGATCTATCGGAACATTTACAGTAATAATTTCTTTTGCTGTATCTATTTTCTTTTTTCTTAAAGTAAATGAGATGCACCATGCTATTGAAATCAACTTATTTGATTGGATAAAATTTAGTAATTTCAGTGTAAAATTTGGTTTTCTTTTAGACCAATTATCACTTTTATGGTTACTATTTGTAACTGGAATAGGATCGTTAATTCATATGTATTCAATCAGTTATATGCATGATGACGAAAACATGCACAAATTTTTTGCCTATTTAAATCTGTTCATATTCTTTATGATAACACTTGTAATAGGTAGTAATTTACTGATTATGTTTATCGGATGGGAAGGCGTTGGACTTTGTTCTTATTTACTAATCGGATTTTGGCATAAAAACCAAGATTATAATGATGCTGCAAAAAAAGCATTCATCATGAACCGTATAGGTGATTTAGGTTTACTTATTGGAATAATCATCATTGCAAGTTTATTCAATACAGCCAATTTTGTTGATATTAAAGATAGTATATTAAAAGGCACAAACAATGTAACACTATTTTGGGTTAGCATTGCGGCTTTTGCTTTATTTATTGGTGCTACAGGTAAATCAGCTCAAATTCCATTGTATACATGGTTGCCAGATGCGATGGCGGGACCTACTCCGGTTTCAGCTTTAATACACGCTGCTACGATGGTAACTGCAGGTATTTTTATGATTACAAGATTAAACTTCTTGTTTGATTTAGCCCCAGATGTTCAAAACATAATCGCTGTAATTGGAGCAATCACCGCACTTGTTGCCGCAACTATTGGATTATTGCAAAACGATATTAAAAAAGTATTAGCCTATTCAACCGTTTCTCAATTAGGATTAATGTTTCTTGCTTTAGGTCTTGGCGCATACCAAGTAGCGGTTTTTCACGTTATTACACATGCATTTTTCAAAGCTTGTTTATTCTTAGGTTCAGGTTCGGTAATACATGCTCTTCATGGCGAACAAGATATGCGTAAAATGGGAGGATTGAAAAACGTAATGCCAATTACATTTATTACCATGTTGATTTCTTCGTTGGCCATTTCTGGAATTTTCCCTTTTGCAGGATTTTGGTCTAAAGACGAAATATTAATGACCGCTTTCCATAAAAATTTACCTCTTTGGATTATTGGTTCTTTAGCTTCTATTATGACTGCTTTTTATATGTTCCGATTAATGTATTTAACATTCTTCAAAGAATTTAGAGGTACTGAACATCAAAAAAGTCATTTACACGAATCTCCTTCATTGATTACCATACCACTAATTATATTAGCAATATTAGCTACTTTTGGAGGGTTAATTAATTTCCCTGGCAGTTATTGGTTAAACCACTACTTACAACCTATTATCAGTAAAGTAAGTCATGAAGAAGCCTTTAATTCGACTTCCTATATTTTAATGGGTATTGCATTAATTGGAGCTATAGTTGGAATTACAGTTGCTTATATTAAATACATTAAGAAAAGTGAATTGCCAGATGAGGATGAGAATATCACTGGTATTTCAAAAGTAATTTACAATAAATATTATTTAGACGAAGCCTATACAATGCTAATTGTAAACCCATTAAACGCTGCTTCTCGTTTCTTTAGAGATATTCTTGAAACAGGATTATCGAAATTCGTATTCGGTTTTGGAAAAGCAACTGAGGCAATTGGAACCCAAGGAAGAAAAGTTCAAAGTGGCAGTATTGGATTATACCTTTTTGCTTTTGTTTTAGGAGTTTGCGTGATATTAACCTGTTTATTTATAGCTCAATAATTTTACTATGAATGTATCGATACTTTTAATTTTACTTTTGGTTGGAGCAATAGCTACCTATTTTTCAGGTGATAAATTGGCCTCAAAATTTGCCTTATTTTTTAGTATAGTCACCTTTGGATTTGCATTAAATTTATTGAATCGATTTAATATTGGTTACGATATTAGTTATTTGAGCCCTTGGATTAAAAATCCAAATATTTCTGTGATTCTTGAAGCAGACGGTTTGTCTATGGTAATGTTAATATTAACTTTAGCATTAACGCCAATAATTATCTATTCCTCATTTGCAAACAACTTCAATAATAGCAAAACTATTTATGCATTAATTTTGTTCATGGCGTTTGCAATGTGTGGTACATTTTTAGCAGGTGACGGAATTTTATACTACATATTTTGGGAATTATCCTTGATACCAATTTATTTTATCTCTCTAATTTGGGGTAACGGTGATGCAGAAGAACGCAAAAAAGCCGTAGTTAAATTTTTCATTTATACTATTACTGGTTCACTCTTCATGTTGGCCGCCTTTGCTTACTTATATACCAAAACAAACAATTTCCTTTTGGCAGATTTTGCAAAATTGAATTTGACAATAAATGAACAATTTTGGATTTTCCTAGCCTTCTTTATAGCTTACGCAATTAAAATCCCATTAATTCCATTTCATTCATGGCAAGCCAATGTATATCAAAAATCACCAACTATTGGAACCATGTTGCTATCTGGGATTATGTTGAAAATGGGATTGTACAGTGTGCTTCGTTGGCAATTGCAAATTGCACCTCAAACGGCTAAAATTCACATTTATATTTTAGTAGCTATTGGAATTGCAGGAACTATTTATGGATCTATCGTGGCTTTGCGCCAAAAAGATTTAAAACGACTATTAGCTTATTCTTCATTAGCTCACGTTGGATTAATTTCAGCAGGTGCTTATACATTAAATATTGATGGATTAATAGGTTCAGTATTACAAATGATTGCCCACGGTTTTGTAATTGTAGGATTATTTCTAGCTGCAGAAATTATCAATCGCAGGTACCATAGCAATACAATTGAAGAACTAGGTGGTATTCGCACCCATGCGCCAAAATTTACTTCATTATTCATGATATTAGTTTTAGCTTCAGTAGCCCTGCCTCCTACATTTAACTTTATTGGAGAATTTACAGTTCTTTATAGTATCTCTCAAATTAATGTTTGGTATGCTGTATTTGGAGGTACAACAATTATTTTAGGAGCTTATTATATGCTAAAGATGTTTCAATCATCAATGTTAGGAGAAACAAACACTAAAGTATTTTCTGATATTTCTTGGAATGAAGGAATTTCATTATCGATAATTGTGGCCGTTTTGTTCTTTTTTGGATTGTATCCAAAACCAATCATTGAACTAGTTACCCCATCATTAGAAACAATATTAGTAAGTATCAATAGATTTGGCTAAGAAATTAAAATAATAATATAACGATATACTATCAAGGTTTGCTTTGAGTTAAAGATCAAAAAAATAAAAAATGAATACATTAATAGCTATTATTGGATTAGGTGTTTTAAGCCTTTTATTTGAAATCATGAATTTCAGAAAAGCAATTATTCCAGTTACAATTATTGGATTAATGGGAATATTAGGCCTAACACTTTCCGAATTAAATTCGCCTGCAACCTACTATAACAATATGATTGTGGTCAATAAATTCTCAGTTGCCTTCTCGAGTTTATTCATTGTACTAACTATTTTCTTGGTAGCACTAAGTGATAATTTTTACGAAAAACGCCAAACAAAAATCTCCGATTATATTGCTATTAAAATATTCTTATTGTCGGGAGCAGTTGCCATGGTATCCTTTGGGAACTTATCAATGTTTTTTCTAGGAATAGAAATTTTGTCCATTTCACTTTATGTTTTAGCGGCTTCAGACCGAATGAATATTAAAAGTAACGAAGCCGGATTAAAGTATTTCCTTATGGGTTCTTTTGCCTCAGGAATTTTACTTTTTGGAATTTGCTTAATATATGGAGCAATGGGAACTTTTGATATTACTGAAATTAGCGAATATACCCGATCTGCAGAATTGCCTTCATGGTTTTTCATCGGAATTGTATTATTGACCATTGGAATGTTGTTCAAAATTGCAGCGGTACCCTTTCACTTTTGGGCTCCAGACGTTTATCAAGGTTCGCCAGCATTAACAACAGCTACCATGAGTACATTGGCAAAAGTAGTTGCAATGGCGGCTTTATATAAATTACTAACCGCAATGAACGTTGAAATTACATACGGATTTCAAATTGTAATTTTAGTTATTTCAATTGCATCAATGACAGTAGGAAATATTATGGCATTAAAGCAAACGAATGTAAAACGTATGCTGGCTTTTTCAGGTATTTCTCACGCAGGATTTATGTTAATGGCATTATTAAGCGCTACAATAGCTTCAGGTAGTTTACTTTATTATACTACTGCTTATTCACTTTCCGGAATTGCTGCATTTACGGTTTTATTATACGTTTGTAAAAACAAAGGAAACGAAGAAATTTCTCACTTTAATGGATTAGGAAAAACCAATCCAATATTGGCGGCAGTTCTTACCGCTTCCTTACTATCAATGGCTGGAATTCCTGTTTTTGCTGGTTTTTTCGCAAAGCTAATGTTGTTTACCCAAACCATTCAATCAGGTTATTTAATTGTGGTAATTGCAGCTGTTATCAACTCGATTATTAGCATTGGTTACTATTTCAAATTAATTTTGGCAATGTACACTAAAGAAGCTGCAGAAGAAAAACAAGTAACTTCATTTGCCTTTTATGCAGTGGGAGTTCTATCATTATTGATGAACTTAGCTATTGGATTGTACCCTAACTTAATCATGCAATTATTAAATTAAATCAATAATAAACTAATCCAATCAAACATGAAAAAATTAGAAATACTTCTAGATCAATTTGAATATAGAGTTCCGCTTTTGTCAAAAGAAAATTCTAAGATTTCTAAATCCAATGTGGGTTGGCACATAGAACATTCCATTTTAACTATAATGGGGATAACAAAAGCTGTTTTAAGATCAAATCCATTAGATTATAAATGGAAATTCAAATTGAGTCGATTTTTAATTTTTACTATAGGTAAAATTCCAAGAGGAAAAGTAAAAGCACCCGATATAGTGGTACCAAAAAATGAAATTACAGAAAATCAATTATTATCAAATTTAGAACTTACTAGAAAATTAATTTTGGAATTAAAATCCACTTCAAATGACCATTATTTTGAACATCCTTATTTAGGGAAATTGAAAAAAAAGGAGACTATTCGTTTTTTAGAAATTCATACGAACCACCATTTGAAAATTATAGAGGACATAATTAAGTCGTAACTATTCCTCTTGTATCGCTTTCTTTTTTTCAAATGTTAACACCAATGATGGTAATACCAATAAGTTGGCAAACATTGCAAAAAGCAACGTACAGGAAATTAATCCCCCAAGCGCTACTGTTCCACTAAAACTTGATAGGGTAAAAATAGCAAAACCAAATATCAATACAATAGAAGTATAAAAGGTGCTCACCCCTGTTTCTTGTATAGCGCTAAACACCGATTTTTTAATTTTTCCGTTATTGACTATTAGGTCGTGACGGTATTTTGCCATAAA
Source organism: Flavobacteriaceae bacterium (assembly GCA_009926065.1). Classification (GTDB taxonomy): domain Bacteria; phylum Bacteroidota; class Bacteroidia; order Flavobacteriales; family Flavobacteriaceae; genus Flavobacterium. The sequence continues at coordinate 4,973 of RFPP01000048.1, read as the reverse complement.
CTGAATAGCATTATCCACCGAAATTCCAAAAGCGATACTGAATACTAAAATGGTAGATGGCTTTAAAGGAATACCTAAATAACCCATTAATCCAGAAGTAATACAAAGCGGTAAAATATTGGTAATAACCGAAACAAAAATCATTTTAGCTGATCGGAACATATAAGCCATCAACCCAGCTATTAATAAAATTGCAAATATTAATGACTCTATTAAATTATTAATTAAATAGGAAGTTCCTTTTTGAAATACTAATGCTTTTCCGGTTAAAGTAACTTCGTATCGCTCTTTAGGGAAAATTTCCTCAATTTTTAACTTCAATTTTTCTTCGATATTAGCCATTTCTTTAGTGCCAATGTCTTTCATATAAGTAGTAATTCTAGCATATTGACCTGTTGAATCAACATAACTTTTCATTAAGTTGTCTTTGGTATTTTTAGTTGCATTCTTAGCATACGATAAAATAAAAACTTGCTCCTGTGAAGTGGGCAATTCGTAATATTCAGGATTACCATTATAAAAAGCTTGCTTAGAATATTTCACTAAATTCACCACAGAAACTGGCTTTGAAAGCTCAGGAATTTGTTCAATTGTTTTTTGCAATTCGTCCATTTTCTTCATGGTCGATAACTTCATAACCCCTTTTTTATGTTTGGTGTCAATCATAATTTCAAGGGGCATTACCCCGTTGAATTCTTTTTCGTAAAATAAAATGTCCTTAAAAAATGAAGCAGTTTTTGGCATTTCGCCAATTAAACTTCCCGAAACTTTCATCTGCATTACTCCTATTACACTAAATACAAGTAATAAAACGTAAACAGTATAAATATATGTTCGTTTGGTTTTAACCACTTTTTCAATCCAACCCAATACAGAAGATAAATAGTTTTTACTTAAATGATATAGATGCTTATCCTTTGGCATTGGCATAAAACTATACATAATTGGGACAATTAAAAGTGTCAAAAGATAAACCGTAATCACGTTTATGGAAGTTACTAAGCCAAATTCATAAAGAAGTTCGTTTCCGGTAATCATGAAGGTCGCAAAACCAGCAGCTGTAGTTAGATTAGTCATTAAAGTAGAAACTCCAATTTTAGAAATTACTCGTTGTAAAGCTTTAGCTTGGTTTTTATGTAATTTAATTTCTTGTTGGTATTTATTGATAAGGAAAATACAGTTGGTAATTCCAATAACTATAATTAAAGGCGGAATAATTGCTGTTAAAATTGTTATTTTATAATTAAACAATCCCAGGGTACCAAAGGACCACATAACCCCAAAAAGTAGAATACAAATAGAAATAAATGTTGCTCTAAACGAACGGAAAAAAAAGAAAAAAATGAGTGAGGTTATCAATAATGCTGCACCAATAAATAACCCGATTTCCCCTTTCATGTTTTCGGCATTTATAGTTCTAATGTATGGCATTCCTGAAACTCGGAGATCTATTCCAGTACTTTTTTCAAAATTATCAATTTTTGGAATTAGCGTTTCTATTATAAAAATTTTCCTAGCAGCGGTGTTAACTATCTCTTTTTTTAAGTAAACTGCAGATCGAATACTTCCTGATTTTTTATTGAATAATAAACCCTCATAAAAAGGTAAATTAGTAAACAATTCCGTTTTAATGTTTTGTAAATAAGCTAGATTTATAGTTTGTAATGGGTTAATTAAGGGAACCAATTCAAATTTTTGAGCTAAAGTGTCTTTTTGTAGTTTTTTTAAGTCATTAATTGAAACCACCAATTCTACATTTTTTGATGATTTCAACCCTGATATTAGTTTATTCCATTCAGAAAATGCTTTAGGAGTAAAAAATTTTGGATCTTGAAATCCAATTACTATTAAATTTCCTTCTTCCCCAAATTTTGAGAGAAAATCATCATATTTTTGATTCTCAATATGTTTTTTCGGAAGCAAATTTGCTTCGGTGTAGGTCATATTTAAATTTTTCCATTGAAAAACTAGAAAAACAGTGAGAACAGTAATTGCTGCTAAAATTATAATTCTATTGGTAAGAATTAGTCTTGCAATATATTCCCAAAAACCAACTTTTAATTTTCTTTTCATAATTCTTTTTAGCCCTTGCAAAGGTAATTAAAACACAGAAAAATTATAGAAAAAGCAAAAAAAATATTCAATAAAAACTATTGATATAAAAATGAATTTTTTAAATGGATGTATTGATTAATCGATAATTATATTTATTATATTTGATTTATAATTATTTACCTTATAAAAAAGTCGGTTCCTAACATGAAAAACTTTAAAAACACTTTCTTTTATCTAATTATTACTGGTGGTTTCACAGTATTAATATATTGGATAATATCAAAAGGAAAGTTTTTAGAAACAGTAAAAACCGCTTCAATTGTTTTATCTCCTTCAGATCATTGGGATGAATTTATAAATTCAATGATTTCAAATTTTCAGGACCCTTTGGCAATTTTGCTGGCACAAATAATTACTATTATTATTGTAGCTCGTTTTTTTGGCTGGATTTTCAGAAAAATTGGTCAACCCACCGTAATTGGCGAAATAATTGCTGGTATATTTTTAGGACCATCATTACTTGGAATGTATTTCCCCGAGTTTTCCATAGTTTTATTTCCTGCTCAATCACTTGGTAATTTATCATTTTTAAGTCAAATAGGTTTAATCCTTTTCATGTTTGTTGTAGGAATGGAATTGGATTTAAAAGTATTAAAAAATAAGGCAAATGAGGCAGTTGTTATTAGTCATGCAAGCATTGTAATCCCATTTGCATTAGGAATAGGATTGGCTTTTTATGTCTATCAAACTTTTGCACCAGAAGGAATTTCATTCTTATCTTTTAGCTTATTTATGGGAATAGCTATGAGCATCACTGCTTTTCCAGTATTAGCTAGAATTGTACAAGAAAGAGGAATTCATAAAACCAGGTTGGGAGCTATAGTAATTACATGTGCTGCCGCAGATGATATCACAGCTTGGTGTTTACTTGCAGTTGTAATTGCAATAGTAAAAGCGGGAACTTTTGATAGTGCATTATATGTAATTGGACTTTCAGTACTTTATGTTCTTATAATGCTATTTATTGTTAAACCTTTCTTGAAAAAAGTAGGTGATTTATATTCAAAAAGCGAAAATTTAAGTAAACCGGTTGTTGCAATATTTTTTCTAACACTTATATTATCTTCATATGCTACTAATATAATTGGAATTCATGCTTTATTTGGTGCTTTTATGACTGGCGTAATCATGCCTGATATCTCAAAATTCAGAAGTATATTTATAGAAAAAGTAGAAGATGTATCTGTTATTTTATTATTACCTTTATTCTTCGTATTTACAGGTTTAAGAACGCAAATTGGATTGATTAATGATCCTTACATGTGGCAAGTTACCGGTTTCATTATATTAGTAGCCGTAGTTGGAAAATTCTTTGGAAGTGCTTTGGCAGCAAAATTTGTTGGTCAAAGTTGGAAAGACAGTCTTACAATTGGAGCTTTAATGAATACTCGTGGGTTAATGGAATTGGTGGTTTTAAATATAGGTTTAGACCTTAAAGTACTTACTCCTCAAGTATTTACGATGATGGTAATTATGGCTTTAGTTACCACTTTTATGACTGGCCCTGCATTGAACTTGATAAATTGGGCATTTAAATCTAAAAATAAATTTGTTCCAGAGGAAATTAATAGCAAAAGTAAATTCAAGATTTTATTGTTTTTTGGAAATAATGAAAAAGGAAAATCATTACTTAGATTAGCAAGTAGCTTAGTCAAAAAACAAAAAGAAAATGTAAATATTACGGCAATGCATTTAGTATTAAGTGACGAAATGCACGTTAATAATATGGAGGAATATGAGACTGATAGTTTCCTACCCATATTAAATGAATCAAAAATTTTAGACCAACAAATTACTACAGTTTTCAAAACTACTGTTGACGTTGAAACAGATATAGTAGAAATTGCAAATCAAGGCGAATTTGATTTACTACTTGTGGGACTTGGAAAGTCAATTTTTGAAGGAACGCTTTTAGGAAAAGTGCTTGGATTTACAACAAGAATTATAAATCCAGATCGTTTAATTGATAAGTTTACAGGAAAAGAAGGGCTGTTTGAAAACTCTCCTTTTGATGAAAGAACCAGACAAATTATCTCAAAAACTAAAATGCCATTAGGTATTTTAATTAATAAAGACCTTCAAACTGTAAATCAAGTTTTTATTCCAATATTTAGTGCTGAAGATGGATTTTTATTGGATTATGCTCAAAAACTAATCTACAATAACGATTCAAAAATTGCTATTTTGGATTTCAATGGACAAATAAAAAACAACTTTATTATTGCAAATACCGTTGATTCATTAGAAAATAACTATCCTAGCAATATGAGTTTATTAACTAATAAAGTCATTGAAAAAGAATTATTAAAACAATATGATTTAATGGTTATTAGTTTAGAAAGTTGGAAAAAACTGGTAGATTCTCAAAGTGGATGGTTGAGTGATATCCCTTCTGTTTTGATAGTAAAACCCTAATTAAGAAAAAACTTCTTTTAATACCTCTACTGATTTCGGTTTTCTGAATCCTTCTAGATGAAAACTGTAATAATCAATAATAATTTTTAATAGTAATTGTCTTTCAATTACATAAAACGTTTTAATATCGCTTTCCAATTTCAAATTTATTAATTTTTTGAAAAGCATAGTTTCATGTTCTGATAATGTATTTTTTGAACTAAAAGGGGAAAAATATCCTTCTTTCATTTCAAAAAACGGCATTTCAATATTAGAAATATCAGGATAAAATCCTAAGTATTTTGATGCTTCTAACAAAAAAATTAGATGAAAATTTGCCATATCGTCATTAGCGTCAAGCCACATCAAGGAGTTCTCAAGATAAGTAAAAAGGGCAATGTTTTCCTCTTCTTCATGAATGGAATAATGCAACATTTCGGATAAAAAAAGTACAATTGTACTTT
>RFPP01000047.1 GCA_009926065.1 Flavobacteriaceae bacterium | reverse complement strand
GCCGGGAGAATCAAACACGGAAATCATGCAGTAGAATTATTATCAGAATTTGATTTTGAGCAAGCACAACAATTTGCTTTAGAAATAGAAAAAAACAACACTGACCGAAAGGAATTAGACAAACAAATTACTATTGAAGCGCTTTCGCAAATAGAACAAAATAACGAAATAGAGGGTTTTACCACTGTCGTTTATCAAGAAAATTGGCATAAAGGAGTTATAGGAATTGTAGCATCCAGATTGATGGAAACCTATTATCGACCAACATTGGTTTTTACTAAAAGCGGAGATAAATTAGCCGCATCGGCACGTTCTGTAAAAGGATTTGATATATATAATGCCTTGGAAGCGTGTGCGGAATACTTGGAACAATTTGGTGGACACATGTATGCAGCAGGATTGACATTAAAAGAGGAAAATTACTTGGCTTTCAAACAAGCATTTGAAAAAGTAGTTTCAGAAACTATTGATCCAGAACTTTTATTACCTGAAATTTCGATCGATTTAGAAATTGATTTTTCTCAAATTACTCCAAAATTCCTTCGAATTATCAATCAATTTGAACCTTTTGGACCTTTGAATATGACACCAATTTTTATGTCAAAAAACATTAATGACACTGGTTTCCCAAAATTAATGGGCGCCGATCAATCGCACTTAAAACTATTTGTAAAGCAAAATAATTCTCAGGGAATTGCTGCAATTGGTTTCGGAATGGGAAATAAATTAAACTTAGTTACCAATAAAAAGCCTTTCAATGCAGCTTATTGCATAGATGAAAATGAGTGGAATGGAACCGTTTCAATTCAATTACGATTGAGAGATATTAAAAATACCGAATAAGTAATGGCTAAAAAAGATCCTTATGCAGCGTTGAGAATAAGAGAATTCAATATTTTCTTGTTGCTTCGTTTTATTATGGTTTTCTCTTGGTCCATGCAATTTATTGTAATCGAGTGGGAAGTTTATAGCTTGACGAAAAGTGCTCTTTCATTGGGAATTGTAGGTTTAATGGAAGTCGTTCCCGCAATTTTGATGGCTTTATTTGCTGGTCATTTTGTCGATCAGAATGAAAAAAAGGGGATGCTATTGAAGTGTATAATTGGATTTTTAATTATTAGTTTAGGGTTGTTTTTATTGACATGGGAACCTTTTCGAGGTAATTTATCGGGCAAAACAATTTTATTTTCAATTTATTTCTTAGTATTTCTTGGCGGAATTGTAAGAGCTTTTTTAGGGCCTACCATTTTCTCGTTACTATCTTTAATTGTTCCCAAAAATCTCTATCCTAATGCCGCAACCTGGAGCAGCTCGGTATGGCAAATAAGTTCTGTTTTGGGTCCCGCATTTGCTGGATTTTCTATAACTATAATTGGCGTTCATGGATCGATGTTATTCGTTTTAGCGTGTTCCTTTTTAGCATTAATTACATTAAGTCAAATAAGTAAAAAGCCCATTTTAAATCCAAAAATTGGCGAGCCAATAATGCAAAGTCTAAAAGAAGGAGTGAAATTTGTTTATAACAACAAAACCATTTTAGGTGCAATTTCATTAGACATGGTAGCCGTATTATTTGGAGGGGCAGTTGCATTATTACCAATTTATGCTCAAGATATTTTGAAGGTAGGCCCAGAAGGATTTGGAGTTTTGAGGGCAGCTCCTGCATTAGGTGCGTTTATTACGATGTTTATTTCTGCTTATGTACCATTGAATAAAAACGCGGGTATGAAGTTGTTATTTTCAATTTTTGCCTTTGGAATTTGTATTATCGTTTTTGGAATTTCTACCTTATTTTGGTTATCAGTTATAGCATTGTTTTTAAGCGGTGTCGTGGATGGAATTTCTGTGGTAATTAGACAAACAATATTACAACTCAAAACTCCTGATCACATGCGAGGACGAGTTTCGGCGGTGAATTCAATTTTTGTGGGTTCTTCAAATGAACTCGGTGCCTTTGAAAGCGGATTGACAGCAAAGCTAATGGGAACAGTAACCTCGGTAGTTTTTGGCGGTACAATGACGTTAATCATTGTAGTTATTACAGGTTTTGCTTCCCCAACATTTAGAAAATTAGACTTGCAAAAAGACATCGATGAAAACGAGTAATAATTGGAATTTTCATGCTATAAAATTTAAGATAGTTGCACTTTTTAAACAAGGTTTAACTCCAATTCAATTAACGCAAAGCATTCTCGTTTCGGCACTAATTTCTATAATCCCCATTCTTGGAGTAAGTACTTTTTTGTTAACGGTTCTTTCAATAAAAAGAAAGCTGAATTTACCAATCATGCTTGCTGTAAGCTACATTTTTTGGCCCATTCAGTTATTAATGATTATTCCTTTTATTAATATTGGAGAATTTATTTTTTCAATTCCTCAATCCAATTATTCGGCTCAAGAAATTATTGCTTCTTTTCAGGAGAGTTTTTTTGGGACACTTTTCCGACTTTCTTTTGAACTGCTGTGTGGTTTTGGAGGATGGTTGCTAACGGCAGTTCCTTTTTTTACTTTAGTTTATTTAGTTTCAAATTTCTTAATCTCAAAATTTTCACCATCGAAAACACCGTAGGTAAAGTAACCAATCCAATCTCCCAAATTTACATATTCAGAGTTTTCACCAACCTTAATTTTCATAGGTAAATGACGATGGCCAAAAACCAAATAATTGTAGTGTTTTGTTTCTAATTTTCTTTTGGAATAAAGCACCAACCATTCGTTTTCTTCTCCCAAAAATTTCACATCTTCATCGCCAGAAATTAGCTTGTTTTTTACAGATAAATATTGACCTAATTTCACACCAATATCAGGATGAATCCATCGGAATAGGGCTTTTGAGAAGGAGTTGGTAAAAATACGTTTCATTCTTTTATAGCCTTTATCGCCAGGTCCTTTTCCGTCGCCATGGCCAATTAAGAAAGTTATATTGTTAAAAGTAAATTCTTTATTATCGCGGTAAACAGGAATATTTAGCTCCTTTTCAAAGTAATCACTCATCCATAAATCATGGTTTCCAACAAAGAAATAGATTGGGATTCCGCTATCGCGAATTTCGGCAAGTTTACCCAATACTCGTACAAATCCTTTAGGAACAACAGATTTGTATTCAAACCAAAAATCGAATAAATCGCCTAATAAAAATAAAGCTTCCGCATCTACTTTAATTTCGTCTAGCCAAGCCACAAATTTTTGTTCTCTTGGAAAACTCAATTTCGCAGTTGGCGCTCCAAAATGTTGGTCGGATGCAAAGTAGATTTTTTTATTTGAAGATAGTTGCATGCTGGCTATTTGAAATCAAAGATATAAAATGCTAAACAAATAGGATTAATTTTATTTCAATTCATAAACATTGTTGTCTTTTTTCACGTCGGCCATAAGGCCACTTGGGTCAATTGTGATTTTTTTTATCTTGGCTTTATTAGAAGGAATTTTAAATTGGTAGTTAGGATTTCCCCATGCCCAATCGTTCAAAATCGTTCTTTTCATTTCAGGATTTGGATTGTCTTTTACAAAACTCATCATTCGTAAAGGCACATAAAACGTATCTTTATTTTCACCTACATATTCTACTTCTAAGTCTATTGGCATTGGCATTCTACCTATTCTTTCCAGATTAATTACTGTAGCATCACCTTCTTCATTAACTGATTTTATCCCGTAATCAATCGTATTTGTTGTAAGCGTCCAATCCGTTAAATACCAATCTAATTCTGCTCCAGAAACTCGTTCTGCAGTTCTTTTTATATCATTTGGCGTTGGATGTTTGAACTTGAATTCGGAATAATAACGCTTCAAGGTTTTATATAAATTTTCCTTTCCGATAAGGTATTGAAGTTGAGCCAAGAAAACTTCGCCTTTACTGTAGGAAGTAATGCTGTAAATTCTATTTTCATCAAATCGATCAGCGTGAGTTCCTTGCGGTTGCTCTTTGCCAGAATTGGCCATATTTATATAGCTTTTATAGCTTCCTTCAAATGGGTTTTCCGATTTCTTTTCAGCCAATTCATTCATTCCTAAATCTTCTATAAATGAAGTAAACCCTTCGTCCATCCATCCGTGTTTGCTTTCATTTGTAGCTAATATGTGTTGGAACCACGAGTGTCCCATTTCATGCGCAATAACGCCAAGAAGTCCTTCGTATGTTCCTTCGCCCAAAATTAAGGTACACATTGCATATTCCATTCCGCCATCGCCACCTTGAATTACAGAATATTGTTCGTAAGGATATTTCCCAACGGTAGTATTATAAAACTGCATTAATTCAACAGTTTTAGATTGCACTTTTTTCCAGTTTTCAATAACTTTAGGATTGTTTTTATACAAGAAATGAAGTGTTGCACCATTTGGAACTTGCGCTATATCGTGAAGATAATTTTTATCGGCCGCCCAAGTAAAATCGTGTACGTTTGGTGCTATAAAATGCCAAGTTAGGACTTTCGTTTTCTTTGGGTAAACCACATTTATTCCGGCATCTTGATAGCCGTGACCAATTTCGTTTTTGTTTTGTAAATACCCAGAACCACCCAAAACATAGTCTTTATCAATTGTGATTTTTACATCAAAATTTCCCCAAACTCCGTGAAATTCTCTAGCAATGTATGGGTCTGCATGCCATCCTTCAAAATCAAACTCGGCAATTTTTGGATACCATTGTGCCATCGAAAGTTCCACCCCCTCTTTATTATTTCGTCCAGAACGACGAATTTGAACTGGAACTTGTCCTTCAAAATCTAATGAGAATGTTGTTTTTTCTCCAGGCAATAGGGCTTTTGCCAATGTTACTTCCAGAATTGTTTCGACTTCTTTTGCAACAGCAGCAACGCCATCTTGTTTAAAATTAGAAACATGTAAAAACCCAATTTCATTTGGCTTTAAACTTTTTATCCTACTTTCTTTTACTTCTTTGTCACCCACTTTCATTTTGGTTACCATTCTAGCATCAGGATCTTTGATGTTTTGTAATCTCATATCCATTTCGCTACCCGGCTGAAATGCGTTATTGTACAAATGGTAATATACTTTTTTTAGCGTATCATTTGAATTATTGGTGTAAATTAATTCTTGTTTTCCTTTATATAAATAGGTTTTTACATCTATGGAAACTTCCATTTTATAATCTACTTTTTGTTGCCAATAGTTAGTATTTTGAGAAACAATTTTCCCAACATTCATAACAACTAGGGAAAGCACAAAGATTTTTTTCATTAGGGACAAATAGTATTAATATTAAAAAATAAGCTTGCCGAAATATATGAAATTCCCGCAAGCTTATGGGTAAGTTGAATTATTTTTTATCCTTTTATTTTTACTTGAGCTGGTTTTTTAGCTAATTTTTCAGCCATTACCATAGCATTATAGGCGTTTACCATTCTTCCTGATTGTGATAATTCAGAAAATAGTCGGCTTTTTTCAGGATCTCCTCCAACAGCCACACTTGTAGTAATTGCTGTTCCAGATTCCATTAAAATATGTTTTACTTGTTTAGCAGTTAATGTTGGATAATACGAACGAATTAAAGCTGCTACTCCGGCAACATTTGGAGCTGCCATTGAAGTTCCTTGTAAAAACTGGTAGGTGTTATTTGGTGTAGAAGCGTAAATTTTAACACCTGGTGCAAAAACATCCACATTTAATTTTCCATAATTGGAGAAATCTGCAACTACATTAGTTCCATATACATAGTTTAGCGCACCAACAGTTATCATATTGTCTGCAAACTCAGTTACTTTATCGTCAGAATCGTTCGGAAAATTATCTTCTTTATCGATATCTTTTGCATCGTTTCCTGCGGCGTGAACTATCAATACATCTTTAGATTCAGCATATTTAATTGCATCATAAACCCATTGTTTGTGCGGAGAAAATGCTTTTCCAAAACTACCGTTAATTACTTTAGCACCGTTATCAACTGCATAACGAATTCCTAGTGCAATATCTTTATCGTATTCGTCTCCGTCAGGAACTGCTCGAACAGTAAGGATTTGAACATTATTTGCAATTCCGTCACCACCAACTTTGTTATTTCTCACTTGAGCTACAATACCGGCAACGTGAGTACCGTGAACAATTTCTTCTTTGTCCGGCCCCATAACATTATTATCACCGTATTTTGTGTCTTTAATATTATCAGGATCGTCACCTAATATTTTTCTATAATTGGTTTTTAAATTTTCACCACTTTGAACTTTAATATAGGATTCCAATTCTTTTTCGATTTCTTTTTTCAAATCGGCAACACTTAATCCATAAGCAAGCATTTGTTTCATTATAGCTATACTTTGAACAACTTCTTGATCTGTAGACTCAATTTTATCTAATTCTTCAGCTGTATAAGTTGGTTTTCCCAATAATTTTGTTAATGTTTCATCCGCTTTTTTAGTACCATTTAAAGCAAGTTCAATTTGAAATTTCGTTTGATTTGCTTCTTCAATTTTTTTGTCATTTATTGCCTTTGCTTTTAAATAAGTAGCTTCATCAACTAATTTTTTGTTATTGATAATTCTCTCGTATTCGTAATTTTCTTTGGTAATATTTCCTAAAAAATTCCAACCATTAATATCATCTACATAACCATTTTTATCGTCATCAATTTTATTTCCTGGGATTTCTTTTTTGTTTGTCCAAATCACCGATTTTAAATCTTCGTGCTCGATATCTACTCCAGAATCTACAATTCCAACTATAACTGGAGTTGAAGTTTTTCCTTTTAATAATTCAGAATATACTTTGTCAACGCTCATTCCAGGAATACTGTCTTTAACTAAATCAAGATGACTCCATCTTTTTAGTTCGGTTTCAGTTAAAGCTCCTTTTTTTGCTACAGCAACTTTTTCTGTCGATTGTGCATTTGCTGAAAGCGACAAAGTTAATGCGGCAATTAGCGATAAATAAGTTAATTTAATTAATTTCATGTTGGTTTTGTTAAGATTATGATTCAAAAATACTTTAAGATATTCAATTTTACGATATTGATTAACACTATTTTAAGATGTCATTACAAGAAAACACCTCTTTTAATCGAACCCCTTTTTCGGTTTTTTCGACTGTTATTATTTCATTATGCGCATCGTGTTCTAAAAATAAATAGTAATTATTATCTGCTGCTGCATTCATAAATTTAGACTTCTCGTCTAATGTTAATAGCGGCCTTGTGTCGTATCCCATAACATATGGAATTGGAATGTGTCCCGCTGTTGCTAATAAGTCAGCGCAAAAAACAATCGTTTTATCGTGGAATTTAATGTGAGGAATCATCTGTTTTTCAGTATGACCATCGGCAAAGAAAATGCCAAATCCAAGTTCAGAATTTTCAATAAAATCACCATTTGGCTTTTGAATAAAATTCAAATGACCGCTTTCTTGAATAGGGATGATATTTTCATGTAAGAACGACGCTTTTTCTCTAGAATTTGGCTTTGTTGCCCATTCCCAATGATTTTCATTAGTCCAATATTTTGCGTTTTTAAATGCAATTTCATACCCCGTTTTGTCTGAATTCCAATTGACACTTCCACCACAATGATCAAAATGCAAATGCGTCATAAAAACATCGGTAATATCATCTCGGTGAAATCCATATTTTGCTAATGATTTATCAATAGAATGCGTTCCCCAAAGAGAATAATAGCTGAAAAATTTCTCCGATTGTTTGTTCCCCATTCCAGTATCAATCAAAATTAAGCGATTGCCCTCTTCAATTAATAAACACCTTGCGGCAATATCAATTAGGTTGTTTTCATCTGCAGGGTTGGTCTTATTCCAAATGATTTTTGGGACAACGCCAAACATAGCGCCGCCATCCAACTTAAAATTTCCAGCTTCAATGGGATATAATTTCATGATTTATGCTCTTTAATTTATTTTGTGTTGCAATTTATGAAATATCAATGGCTTTATTCCGATGAAAATCTATTTTTATATTTAATAATTCGTTAAAAAGTATTGAAGTAATTGGAGAAAAACATTTTATTGTAATATCTTTGCCCTTTATTTAGACAAAATCAAAATAAGGAATTTTCCTAGAGTTTAATTTTCAAAATAAATCAATAAATGATACAAGTTTCAGATACAGCGAGTAAAAAAATTGTCGAAATGATGAAAGACGACGGTTTTGACGCAGCCGTTGATTATGTTCGTGTTGGTGTTAAAAGTGGCGGTTGCTCAGGGTTATCATATGAATTAAAATTTGATAAAGAAATTAGAGAAACCGACAAAGTTTTTGAAGTAAATAACGTCCGAATTGCCGTTGAAAAAAAATCGTTTTTGTATTTAGCAGGGACCATTTTAGAATTTTCAGGCGGTTTAAACGGAAAAGGATTTGTATTTAATAATCCAAACGCAAGTAGAACATGCGGTTGTGGGGAATCCTTCTCACTATAAATTTAAAAATTAAATGAGTAAATATACCGAAGACGATTTAAAAATCGAGCTCGAAACTAAAGAATACGAATACGGATTTTATACCGATTTAAAATCGGATACCTTCCCAATTGGATTAAGCGAAGACATTGTTCGTGCCATTTCACTTAAAAAAGAAGAGCCTGAATGGATGACCAACTGGCGTATTGAGGCTTTCCGCGCTTGGCAAGAAATGATCGAACCAGAATGGGCAAATGTGAATTATCCAAAACCCGATTTTCAAGCCATTTCTTATTATTCTGCTCCAAAAGCAGTCGATCCTAATAAATCATTAGACGATGTCGATCCCGAACTTTTGGAAATGTACAAAAAATTAGGAATCTCTATCGATGAGCAAAAAAAATTAAATAATGTCGCAATGGATATTGTAGTTGATTCCGTTTCTGTTGCAACCACATTCAAGAAAACATTGGCCGAAAAAGGGATTATTTTCATGAGTATTTCTGAGGCAATTCGAGAATATCCAGAATTAGTTCAAAAATATTTAGGAACTGTAGTGCCTCAAAAAGACAATTTTTATGCTGCATTAAATTCAGCGGTTTTCTCTGACGGATCGTTTTGTTATATTCCAAAGGGGGTAAAATGTCCAATGGAACTTTCAACTTATTTCAGAATTAATCAAGCGGGAACAGGACAATTTGAAAGAACACTTTTAATTGCCGATGAAGGTAGTTATGTGTCTTATCTTGAAGGTTGTACGGCACCTAGTCGTGATGAAAACCAATTGCACGCTGCAGTCGTAGAATTAATCGCAATGGAAGATGCCGAAATAAAATATTCAACTGTTCAAAACTGGTATCCAGGAAATAAAGAGGGTAAAGGAGGGGTTTTCAATTTTGTAACTAAAAGAGGAATTTGTGAGAAAAACGCAAAAATATCTTGGACACAAGTTGAAACAGGATCTGCTGTAACTTGGAAATATCCTTCAGTGGTATTAAAAGGCGATAATTCAGTTGGTGAATTTTACTCGATAGCGGTAACCAATAATTTCCAACAAGCCGATACGGGAACGAAAATGATCCATATTGGTAAAAACACGAAATCGACCATTATTTCAAAAGGAATTTCGGCTGGAAAATCTCAAAATAGTTATAGAGGTCTAGTAAAAATTGGCCCAGGTGCCGAAAATGCTAGAAATTTCTCTCAATGTGATTCCTTGTTAATGGGAAATAATTGTGGTGCACACACTTTTCCATACATAGAAAGTAAAAATACAACAGCAAAAATAGAACACGAAGCAACAACTTCAAAAATCGGTGAAGATCAAGTGTTCTATTGCAATCAAAGAGGAATTCCAACCGAAAAAGCTATTGCGTTAATTGTAAATGGTTTCAGCAAAGACGTTTTAAATAAGCTTCCTATGGAATTTGCAGTTGAAGCGCAGAAGTTGTTGGAGATTAGTTTAGAAGGAAGTGTTGGGTAAAAATTTGTTTAAAGTTTAAGGTTTAAAGTTGTTTAACCGGATTCGATTAGTAACTTTAAACGAATAAAAACCAAGCAAAATATTATGGCAACAATTACTCGATTTGAAGATTTAGAAATTTGGCAGGAAGCTAGAAGATTAGCTAAAGAAATACATTTTATTAGTATAGAAACTGAGTTAAAAACAGATTTTAGATTTAGAGATCAAATAAAAGCAGCTTCAGGTTCAGTAATGGATAATATTGCCGAAGGATTTGAAAGAAATGGAAACCTCGAGTTTCGTCAATTTTTATCAATCGCTAAAGGGTCAGCTGGAGAAACAAGATCTCAACTTTACAGGGTTTTAGATTTCAATTATATTAATGAAGAAAAATTTAAAACATTAAGAATTGATTACGAGAATTTAAGTGGAAAAATAAACAATTTTATATCATATTTAAACAAGAAAGATTTTAAAGGTAACAAGTTTCAGTAATACTTGAACTTTAAACTTTAAACTTTAAACAATTAAGAGGACATGTTAAGTATTAAAAATTTACACGCATCAATAGGCGATAAAGAAATATTAAAAGGAATTAACCTTGAAGTGAAAGCTGGAGAAATTCACGCAATTATGGGTCCAAACGGAGCTGGTAAAAGTACGCTTTCTGCTATTATTGCTGGAAACGAAAACTATGAAGTTACGGAAGGTGAAATACTATTAGAAGGAGAAGATATTGCTGATTTGGCTCCTGAAGAAAGAGCACATAAAGGCGTTTTCTTATCGTTTCAATATCCTGTTGAAATCCCAGGAGTTTCTGTTACCAATTTCATCAGAACGTCAATTAATGAAACTAGAAAAGCAAATAATTTAGAGGAAATGCCCGCTAATGAGATGCTAAAAGTGATTCGCGAAAAATCGGAATTACTGGAAATTGACCGTAAATTTTTGTCTCGATCCTTAAATGAAGGATTTTCTGGAGGAGAGAAAAAGAGAAATGAGATTTTCCAGATGGCCATGTTAAATCCTAAATTGGCAATTCTAGATGAAACTGATTCAGGATTGGATATTGATGCGCTACGAATTGTTGCTAACGGCGTAAACAAATTGAAAAGTAACCAAAATGCAATCATAGTAATCACGCACTACCAAAGACTTTTAGAATACATTGTCCCTGATTATGTTCACGTTTTATACAACGGAAAAATCGTGAAATCTGGCAATGCTTCTTTAGCATTAGAATTAGAAGAAAAAGGGTACGACTGGATAAAAAACGAACAAGAAGTATAAGAGTTGTCGGTTGTCGGTTGTTGGTTGTCAGTTTTTGAAATCCAACAACCATTAACCATTAACCATTAACCACATATGGAATTAAAAGAAAAATTAGTATCGTCTTTTATGGCTTTTGAAGAGCAAATCGATGTAAATTCTGATTTACACGAGGTGCGTACTTCGGCAATAAAAAACTTTGAAAATAAAGGTTTCCCAACTAAAAAAGAGGAAGCTTGGAAATACACGTCTTTAAATTCGGTGTTGAAAAATGACTTTTCGGTTTTCCCAAAAAGCGAAAATAATATCGAGTTTGCCGATGTAAAAAAATATTTCCTTCATGAAATTGACACCTATAAAGTGGTTTTTATAGACGGTGTTTTTAGTTCATTTTTATCATCTACAACTCATGATGGAATTGATGTTTGCTTGATGTCATCTGCTTTAAACAAGCCGAAATACAAAATGGTAATTGATAATTATTTCAATAAAATTGCCAATTTAGACGAAAGTTTAACTTCTTTAAATACCGCTTTCGCCAATGAAGGAGCGTACATCAATATTCCAAAAAGCAAAGTCGTTGATAAGCCAATTGAAATTATGTATTTCTCAACAGGAAGCGAAGCAGCACTTTTGATTCAGCCTAGAAATTTGGTTGTAGTTGGAGAAAATTCTCACGTTCAAATTATTGAAAGACATCAAAGTTTAAATGAAAATCCGGTTTTAACAAATTCGGTGACTGAGATTTTTGCACAAAAAAGAGCAATTGTGGATTATTATAAAATCCAAAATGATAATTTAGAGGCTAACCTAATTGATAATACTTATGTTTCTCAAAAACAAGAAACAAATGTTTCTGTAAATACCTTTTCCTTTGGAGGAAATTTGACTAGAAACAACTTGAATTTTTATCATTTTGGAGAGCGAATTGTAAGTAATTTGAACGGAATTACGATTATTGGCGACAAGCAACACGTTGATCATTATACATTGGTGCAACATTCTACACCAAATTGTGAAAGCCATCAAGATTATAAAGGGATCTTTTCTGATCGTTCGACGGGGGTTTTCAATGGTAAGATTTTCGTAGAAAAAGAAGCACAAAAAACAAATGCGTTTCAAAAAAGCAATAACATTTTATTGAGTGATAAAGCCACAATTAATGCCAAACCACAATTAGAAATTTTTGCTGATGATGTAAAATGTTCTCACGGTTGTACAGTTGGACAATTGGACGAATCAGCATTGTTTTACATGCAACAACGCGGAATTCCTAAGAAAGAAGCCAAAGCACTATTGATGTATGCGTTTTCAAATGCAGTTATTGAGAGCATCAAAATACCTGAATTGAAACAAAGAATTACTAAAATTATCGCAACTAAATTGGGAGTGAAATTAGGATTCGATTTGTAGTCAATATTAAATATAATTTTAAACCCGACATTTTTTTTAACGTGTCGGGTTTTTTAAAATAAATTTTTAACGCTGTAATTCTTTAATTAGTATTATTCGTTTTTCGAGGGGATACTAACAAAACATAATTTAAAAATACAAACTTGTACTATAAACAGTTATAATTTTGAGTTATATTTGATATATTTATTCTTGAAATTATTAAACTATGGAACAACAGTCGGATGAATTTTCAGAAAAACTTCTTGAAAAAGGAATACTAACAGAGCCACAACTAAAAGAAATTAAAGACTATAAAGCTCTAAACATTTTTTCACTTCATAATGAACTAAATACGTTACTTTATCTGTCAGTTTTGCTTTTTACCTCTGGAATTGGAATTATTATTTATAATAATATTGATAGCATTGGGCACGAAGCAATATTAAGTTTGTTGTTTGTATTGACTGTTGTTGGATATTATTTTTGTTATAAAAAATCAGTTGGTTTTCAGAATGCACAAACGTATTTCGAAAGTCCATTTTTGAATTATTTAGTTCTTTTGTGTACTATTTTAA
>RFPP01000046.1 GCA_009926065.1 Flavobacteriaceae bacterium | reverse complement strand
CTTTTTTATAGATTAAATTTTTATTATTAATATTTTTTTTCCCTCAAATGAAATATAAAATAACTATACTTTTTTTAATATTAATTTCCATATATTCAGCAACTTATTGTAAAATTTATTGTTCGAATAATGAAATTACTAATCAAGTCAAAAATTCAAATATTTTGATCTCTAAATCTCAAGATTCAATTGTTGAGAATAAAATGTTGGTTCAAAAAAATTTGGAACAATTAGATCAAAAAGTAGCCCTTTTAACAAAAGAAATTTCTTTCTATCGTGAACAGAACAAAGAACTTTTATCAGTAATTGATAATTATGATACCCAGTATTATGTTTTTTTGATTATAGGTTTTGTTTTTGTTGGTTTGTTTTCTTTTTTAGGAATATTCTTCTGGAGAGAAAAACTAAGATGTAAGCAAAAGTCGGAGGAATTAGAAAAAATTAAGTCTGAAACGGAATTTTCAAATTCTTTAGATTCAAGTTTAAAAATCGAAAATGCTAAATTAAATGATAATTTAATTTCAAAAGAACGCGAACTCACCGCTTTAACAATGCAATTAGCGAATATTCAAGATTCTATTGTTGCTATTATTGATAAGGCTTCCCTTGATTTAAACGATACTAAGGATTCCAAATTTCAATCCCTGGCAAAAGACATCCGTGGTTTATTATCTCAGAAAGATTACTGGTCTGAATTTATGATAAAATTCACTCAAATTCACCCTAACTTTAATACCAATATCAAAGAAAAATATCCTGTTTTGTCCTCTAAAGATATTAGCTTTTGCAGTCTAATAAAATTGAATTTGTCCAACAAAGAAATTGCAAATTTGTTACAGGTATCTCACGAAAGTGTAATTACCAAAAAGTACTTATTGAAGAAAAAATTAGCACTTACTGCCGACCAAGATTTATTTCAAGTCGTCAATAGTATTGAGTAAATTTAGATTTTTTACTGAAAGGCATGCAGTTTTTTTTCATGTAAATTCATTTTATTTTATTTTTTTTCATTTCTAATTGTTAATAACCAAAGAATATTTTTAACCTATTTTTGACTCCTTTTTTACTTTCAGTAAATTTTTAAAGTCAAAAAACGCCCATTTTACGCTATATTTTATTTTTTCATCTATATTTTTGCTATACTGATTATTTTATTAACACTAAGCTTAATTTTATCTTTGCTAGATTAATTAACATAGATTTAATAAACTATTTTAAATGGCGCTACTTAAATTTTCATTCGACAGATTTTCATTTGAGAAATCGACAAGGGAAAAATTAATCACAAAGCAGTCAATTCCATCCTCCCAGTTTCTATCAAATTCATTTTTGAGCAGTAATGCTTTTTTCGGTTCTTTTGGACCGAAGGAAATCATTGTTGAAAGCAAAATGAATTCGGCATTGGAGGACAACCAAAACTCAGATCAAAATTATTTTCAAAATACCCCAACTATGAATAGAATCTCTACTCAGAAAAATCAAGGATTTAAAACAAAAGCAACTCAATTTTTAAAGAAACATTTCTTCGGGATTGTTATGGTTGCGCTTTGTAGTGTTAGTACTGTTTTTGGACAGGTGCCAACAATTACTTCATTCTCGCCAACCAGTGGGGCAGTGGGAAGTACGGTAACTATAACTGGGACGAATTTTGATGCTACAGCTAGTAATAATGTTGTTTATTTTGGAAGTACAAAGGCGGTTGTAAATTCCGCATCAACTACTGAATTGTCTGTTTCTGTTCCTGTAAGTAGTACACATTCTCCAATTTCGGTTAGTGTTAATAACCTAATTGCACTTTCTAAAACGGCTTTTAGAACTGTTAATTTGCCAATATCCACTAGACCAATCAGTGGAACTTGGTTTGGAAATAACATTGCACTTTCATCTATAGCAGGTGTTAATGGAGACGTAATTGTTGCTGCTGGAGATTTTAACAATGATGGAAAAGTAGATCTAGTTAAGGGAGGTTCCTCTGCAGTAAGAGTTCACTTAAATCAAATGGCTTCATCTGGGACTATATCAACAAGTTCATATGACGGGGGAACTTTATTTAGCGTAAACGGCGGTGTTATTTCAGTTCAAGTAGGAGATATTAATGCTGACGGAAAATTAGATATAGTTACTGGTAGTTCAAATGGAGTTAGTATATTAATAAATACAACTTCGGGGGCAACATTAAGTTTTGCAAATTATTATGGTTTAACTAGTAGCGGTAATTCGGGTACTAGAATTGCTGACTTAGATGGAGATGGATTGCTAGATATAGCTGCTATTTCCGGAAATGTTGTTAAAATTTATGGAAATGTTTCAACTCCTAGTACTTTGAGTTTTACTACAGCAACAAGTATAAGTTTATCAACTGGATTTAATGGTTTAGATTTAGGGGATATGAATTTAGACGGAAAATATGATATAGTTGCAAGTGTAGGCGGTCAAACAGATATTCTTACTAATTCTAGTACTTCAGGGTCGTTTAGTTTTTCTTCTCCTGTTACTCTTGCTTATGGGCATAGCTATGTTAAAATTGTTGATTTAGATGCAGATGGAGATAATGATTTGTTTTTATATACAAAAGTAGTTAATAATGCTTATTCTTCCGGAGTATTAGCTGCTTCAGATTTTACAAATTTCACCAATTCAAGTGGTACTGATGGTGACAATATGGGAATGTCCGCAGCCGACTTTAATGGAGATGGTTATCCAGAAATTATTTCAGGTACTACATGGGATAAAATGTGGGTTTATATCAACAGTGGCTCGGGATCCCCAGTTAGTGGATCTACTATTTCAGGGAGATGGTACCCAAGACAAGATTTATATTGCGGATCATGTGGAACAGGAATTGGTGTTGATGTAGATGGTGACAATAAGGTTGATGCAGTATCATCCTACAAAACATCAGCCAATATAGTAATTACTCAAAACTTAATGACTCCTCCTCCTTTAATTACAGAGACGGGAAATACTTTAACTTCATTCACTAAATGTGGATCACTAGATGGTTTAAGTCAAACGTTTACTGTACAAGGGGATTATTTATCTGCTGATATTACATTGACATCTAGTAATTCAAATTATCAGTTTTCAACAAATGGAACCACCTATTCAAATTCAATAACTTTCACTAGAACTGGTTCAACCGTTAGTTCTACGACAGTATATGTTAGAATAAAATCTACTGCTACAGCCGGTGCACAAAACGGAACTATAACTTTAGCTTCTACTGGAGCTGTGAGCAGAACTATTTCAATAACGGGGACAGCCTATGCACTTCCAACTATTACAGGAGCTAATACAGTTTATGTTGGAGGAAATCCGCTTCAATTAACTGGTAGTGGAACTCCCGATGCAACAACACCATGGTCAAGCTCAGATACAAATATTGCAACAGTTGATAATAGTGGTTTAGTAACAGCTCTTACAAGTGGGAGTTTTATTATTACCTATTTAGCTAATACGGGTTGTTCCATAACAAAATCAATGACAAGTATTTCTGCAGTATTAACTGCCTCTACTTCGTCGTTGTCTAATTTTACTTCTTGTGCCAATAATCCTTCTGTAGGTCAGTCATTTACTGTTAGTGGAACTAATTTAAGTGGAAATTTAGTATTAACTGCACCTACCGGATTTGAAGTATCTTTATCTCAAAGTTCAGGATACGCTTCAAGTGTTTCCATAGCACCTACAAATAGTGCAGTCGCTACAACCACAGTTTATGCAAGAATGGGCGCTAATGCCTCAAGCCCAGCTAATGGTAATATTGTTGTTTCTTCTACGGATGCTACAAGTCTCAATGTTAGCGTAACAGGAACTGTTGCTCCAGTACCTGCCATAACAGCTGTATCATTAACTTTAAACGAAAGGCCTTGTGGTGCAACAGCTACTGGATCTGCTAATGTAGCCGTAACTGGCGGACAGCCAGCATATACCTATACTTGGACAAGAAATGGAGTTGCTTATACTGCAACACCTTCTAATGCACCTACTAATTTATCTGCAGGAACATATATTGTAACTGTAAGTGATGGTTGTGGTAATTCATTAGCTTCTAATTCATTAGTTATAGCTAATGGATCAGTTATGACCATTACAAGTACTTCAAGTACTAACAACACTTGTTATGGGGGAACAGCTGGTACAATTACTGCAGTAATTTCAGGTGGAGCAGCTCCGAGAACAATTACTGCAACTAATACAGCAACTAATAATTCGTACAGTATTTCTGTACCTACTTCAGGAACTACCTATGTTATTAATAACTTACCAGCAGGGAATTATACTGTAACTGCAAATGATATTTCAAGTTGTACTCCTTCGGTAACAGGTGTTATGGTAACACAGCCAAATCAATTAGCAGTTACCGCTTCAAAAACCGATGCAACTTGTAATGGATTATCTGACGGAACACTTTCAGCAACAATTACTGGAGGAACAGCTCCATATACTTACCAATGGTTGGACTCCAATTCAAGTCCAATTTCAGGAGCAACAAGTGCTTCAATGTCTTCAATTGCAGCAGGAACTTACAGCGTAACTGTTACTGATGCTTGTAGTGCCACTGTGACTTCATCAACCGTTACTATTGCTCAACCAGCTGCAATTACTATTGCTTCAGCTGTAAAAACAGCTTATAATGGTTCCGATTTAACATGTGCAACCGCAACCGATGGTCAAATTACTGTTACCGCTTCAGGAGGAACAGGAACTTTACAGTATTCTAAAGACAATGGTGCCAACTACCAAGCATCTAATGTATTTTCTAATTTAGCGGCAGGTACCTACACTATTAAAGTAAAAGATGCGAATAACTGTACTTCTACTACTACTTCAGTAACTATTACTGCGCCAGCTGTTTTAGCAGGAACTTCAGCAGTTACTTCATCATACAATGGAGCACAAATATCTTGTCCTAATTCTACAAACGGTACTATCACAATTACAGCAACTGGAGGATCAGGAACAAAACAATATTCTATTGATAACGGTACTACTTGGCAAGCCTCAAATGTATTCACAGGATTGGCAGCAGGTACTTATCAATTAAAAATTAAAGATGCGAATAATTGTGTGTCTTCAACTATAACACAAACCATAACTGCACCAACGGCACTTTCATTAACCAAAACACAAACTAACATTGTATGTAATGGAGGAAGTACTGGTGAAATTGATTTAACAGTTGCTGGAGGAACGAGTCCATTTACGTATGCTTGGACAGGGCCTAACAGTTATGCTCAAACTACACAAGATATAACAGGATTAGCAATTGGTGATTATAATGTAACCGTAACCGATGCAAACGGTTGTACAGTAACATTATCTTCAGCAGTTACTATTACTCAATTAGACCCGATTACCGCAACAGTAACTCCTTCGTCAGCCACTTGTAATGGAACTTCAACAGGTTCTATTGTAGTATCAGCTGCAACAGGTGGATCAGGAACTTATGAATATTCAAAAGACAATGGAGCAACATGGCAGTCAAGCGCTACTTTTAATGCATTAGCAGCAAATACTTACCAAGTTTCTATTCGAGATGCAGTAAACACAGGTTGTGTTATAGATTTAGATGGTACAGGAGGTACTACAGTCAATGAGCCAGCAGTATTGGCATTTAGCACAACATCAGGAGATATTGCTACAACACCAGTTATCTGTTTTGGAGATGGACAGGGATCTATAACAATTTCAAATACAACTGGAGGAACTGCACCATATTCTTTTAGTATTGATGGTTCAACTTTCGGTGCATCACCATTAACTGGTGTTGTTGCCGGAACTTATACATTAACAGTTAAAGATAACAATAATTGTTTAGCAATTACTAGTGTAACAGTTAATGGACCTACAGGAGGTGCTTCAGTTAGCGGTTCTACTACAGATGTATTATGTAATGGAGCAAGTACAGGAGCAATTGATTTAACAGTAGTTGGAGGATCTGGTACTTATAC
The DNA here is from genome assembly GCA_009926065.1 of Flavobacteriaceae bacterium. GTDB lineage: Bacteria > Bacteroidota > Bacteroidia > Flavobacteriales > Flavobacteriaceae > Flavobacterium. Next base: position 9,223 of record RFPP01000046.1, on the reverse strand, counting down.
CTATTTATGGGATGATGCTTCGGCAAGCACTACTGAAGATATCAGTGGATTACCAGCAGGAGCATATAATGTTGTAATAACGGAATCAAATGGTTGTACTGTGACTGGAACAACTACATTTACAATAACTGAACCAGCTATTTTAGCAGCTACAATTACATCAGCTAATGCTTCTTGTAATGGTTTATCTGATGGCTCAATAACTTTAAGTAATCCATCAGGTGGTTTATCTTCATATGAATATACTATTGATGGTGGAACTACTTGGTCTTCAGCTACTTCATACACTGGCTTAGTTGCAGGAACTTATAATGTTCAAATTAGAGATGCAGCAAATCCAACTTGTATTATCGATTTAGATGGTGCAACGAATACAGTAATTACTCAACCGGGCGCTATTTCTGTTGCTACAACAGCAGTAGATGTATTATGTAACGGAGCGACTACAGGATCTATTAACGCAACTGTTTCAGGTGGAACTTCTCCTTACTCCTATGCATGGTCTAACGGTGGTTTCTCAGCAACAACTCAAAATATTAGTTCGTTAGCAGCAGGTACTTATACAGTTGTAGTTACCGATGCTAATGGATGTGTATCTAGTGGATTCTCACAAGCCGTTACTCAACCAACAGTAATTTCTGGATCGGGAGCCGTGACTTCAAATTATAATAGTTCACAATTATCTTGTTCTACCTCTACAGATGGTGAGATAACAGTAACTGCTTCTGGCGGAACAGGAACATTAACGTATAGTATTGACGGAGGATCTTATCAAGCTTCAAATAACTTTACAGGTTTAGCAGCAGGAGTTCATACTCTAAATGTAAAAGACGCCAACGGATGTATCGTTTCACTATCTAGTGTAACAATTACCGCGCCTGCATTATTAGAAGTAGTAGACGAAGGTATCTCTGATGCTTCATGTTCTGGAACTACTGATGGAGCCGTGCCAATTTTCGTTTCAGGAGGAACAGGTGCCTATACCTATGCATGGACAGGACCAAGTAGCTTTACATCAACTCAAGAAGATATTTCAAATTTATTACCAGGAACTTATGCTGTTACTGTTACAGACGCTAACGGATGTTCAGCAACAGGATCGTTTGTTGTTTCTTCACCACCAGCAGCATCGGTAACATTAACAAAAACAGATGCATTGTGTTTTGGAAGTGATAACGGAACGGTTACAGCTTCTTTATCTGGAGGTACTGCACCATATGGTAACTTTGTTTGGTCTCGAAATGGTTCAACTTATGGAAGTGCTACAACTACTTCAACTTCAACAACGGCTACATTAACCAATGCTTTGGCTGGAACGTATACTCTTTCATTTACTGATGCGGCAGCTTGTCCATATACTTCAGCTTCAATTGTAGTTGGTCAACCTGCAACACCTATTAACGCTGCGGTTACAAGAACTGGTTCGCCAGTTTGTATAAACGGAACATCACCAGTGGTTACTTTCACTGGATCGGGGTCAGTTGCGAATTCTGCTTCTTATACCTTTACTTATAGAATAAATTCAGGTACAAATCAAACCATCACAACTACTCCTGGATCTAATAGTGTAACATTAAATGCGCCAACTACAGCTTCTGGTACATTTACTTACACATTAATAAGCGTTCAAGACACTAATGGATGTATAAATAATAGTACTATTACAACTCCAACCGCTCAAGTAGTAGTTAATGCATTACCAACCGTTTCAGCAGGAAATGATCAAACCGTTTGTAATGGAGCCTCTGTTACTTTATCAGGTTCTGGAGCTTCAACTTATACTTGGAATAATAGTGTTACCAATGGAACTGCATACACTGCAGCCAACAATACTAATGCTCCAATAACAACTACTTATACAGTTACAGGAACGGATGCTAATGGTTGTACAAATACAGATACTGTAGATTTAACAGTAAATCCAACTCCTACAGTTAATGCTGTAACAGATCAAGAAATTTGTGCTGGAGGAAACTCAACTCTTGTAACATTTGCAAGTACATTTAATGTTTCTGGAACTACTTTCAATTGGACAAATGACGACACATCTATTGGAATTGGTGCTTCAGGAACTAATTCAATTCCTGCTACAGCTTTAACTAACAATGGAACGAGTCCTGTGGTTGCTACTTTTACTGTAACTCCAACAGCTAATGGTTGTTCAGGTACTCCAATTACATTTACAATTACTGTAAACCCAACTCCAACAGTTGATCAAGTTTCTAACATTGAGTATTGTGGTGGAACTTCCCAACCGGCAATTAATTTCACAGGAACAAGTGCTAATACTACTTATCCTTGGACTTCTTCTCAAAATGTTGGATTCTTTTCTAGTGGTGTAGGAAATATTGGTTCTTATTTTATAGATCCAAGCACTCAGGTTGTTTCAACGGTTACAGTAACTCCTACTATAGGGTCATGTACTGGTACACCAATGACATTTACCGTAACAGTACAACCTAAAGTTATTGTTGATGCTGGAGCAGACGCTACAATTTGTTCAACAGATACTCAAACATTAAGCGGAAGTGTAACTCAAGGTGCTACAACTGGACTTTGGTCTACAAGTGGTGACGGTTCATTTGACGATGCAACTTCATTTACTGCAATTTATACTCCTGGTGCAAATGATATTACTTCAGGAACAGTTACTTTAACTTTAACTTCTGCTGATCCAGCAGGTGCTTGTGGAAGCGTAACCGATACCATGGTATTAACTATTAATCCAGCAGCTGTTGCTAATGCAGGAGCAGACGCAACGGTATGTAGTTCTTCTACTTATACATTAGCAGGAGCTATTTCAGGTGGTGCAACTACAAGTGCTTGGACCACAAGTGGTGATGGTACATTTGACGATGCAACTTCTGCAACTGCAGTTTATACACCTGGTTCATCAGATATTTCAACAGGAAGCGTAACACTTACTTTAACTACTGATGATCCAACTGGGCCTTGTGGTTCAGTAAGCGATACAATGATATTATCTATTAGTCCTACAGCTACTGCAAATGCAGGTAATGATGCATCAATATGTAGTACAGGAACATACACTCTTGCAGGTTCAATAGGTGGAAGTGCAACCAGTTTAACTTGGACTACTTCAGGAACAGGAACATTTAGCGATGCAACTTCTGCAACAGCAGTATATACTCCTTCAGCAGCAGATATCACAGCAGGTTCTGTTACACTAACATTAACTACCGATGATCCTGCAGGCACATGTACTTCTGCAACGGATTCAATGGTATTAACAATTACTCCATTACCCTCAGCAACTGCAGGTGGTTCACAAACAATTTGTGCAAATGTAACCGCTACTGTTAGTGGAGCAAGTGCTGCCAATGGAACAATTTTATGGACTACTTCAGGAACAGGAACATTTAATGATGCTACCCTTGCTAATCCTGAATATACTCCAGGTTCAGCTGATGCAGGAACTACGGTTACATTAACCATGACGGTTACAAGTAACAATTCTTGTAATCCAGCAACGGCAACTGCAACTTACACGGTTACAGTAAATCCAATTCCAGTGGCTAATACTCCATTAAACCAAACAGTTTGTAACACAGGGACAACTGCAGAAATTGTGTTGTCAAGCAATACCTCTGGTACTACTTATGCTTGGACAAATAGTAATACCAACATTGGTTTAGCAGCTAGTGGAACTGGTAATATTCCTTCATTTACAGGAACAAATACCTCTAATACTGCTATTTCAGGAACAATTACTGTAACGCCTACAGCTAATAGCTGTGTTGGAAATCCAATTACATTTACTTACACAGTAACACCAACCCCTACAGCAACTATTTCTTATCCTGCGCTAATATGTACTTCAAGTAACTCTGCTGCGGTAACACAAACAGGTCTAGCCGGAGGTATTTATAGTTCAACAAGTGGATTAACAATTAATTCAACAACAGGAGAAATAAATCCAAGTACATCAACACCCGGAACTTACACTGTTACTTACGAGTTTGTAACAGATATTAATTCAATTTCAGTAGCACCAAATGCATCTACTAATAATTTATGTGTTAATTCATCTCAAAGTGTTGGACAAACATTTAAAGCGACATCAAATTCTTATTTAACACAAATAGATGTAAATGTACTTTCCGTTACAACAGCAGGAACAGCTACATTAAATGTATATGGAAACGGTAATTTTACAGGAACACCTATCGCGACAAAATCTATTTCTGTAAATTCGACTGGAGTACAATCATTTAATTTTGCTTCTCCTTATCAATTAACTGCTGGCAATCAATACTCATTTGAAGTAGTACCTACAAATAATTTAGATGCAAATTTAATAATTGATTCTGCTAATCCTTATTCAGATGGAGCTGCTCATGGAGAAATTAATGGAACTGTAACTGAAAGTACTGGTGACGATTTGTATTTTATCGTTCATGCAGGTTGCCAAAACACAACTACCACAAGTGTAACTATCAATCAAACTCCAGTTATTGCTGCGGTTACCCCAAATGCAATTTGTTCAGGAACGGCATTTACGGTTACTCCATCTACTAATGGAAGCGATATTGTACCAACAGGAACAACCTACACTTGGACAATTTCAACTAATAACGATATCACTGGTCAAAGTGCAGTTAGTACCGCAACAGCATCGACTATTTCTCAAACATTGACAAATACATCGAATACGGTTCAAACTATAACTTACACAGTTACACCTACATCAGCTGAAGGTTGTGTTGGTCAACCATTTGATATAACTGTAACTGTTAATCCAAATCCTACTTTAAATAGTACTCTAACTCCTACGGCTATTTGTAGTGGAGCAACTTTTGCTTATACCCCAACAAGCCCAACAGTAGCGGCAAATGGTAATACGGTTATGACTTGGTCAAGAGCTTTAGTTTCAGGAATTTCTGAAGCAGCATCTACTGGAACTGGAAATATCAGTGAAATTCTTACGAATACAACTAATGCTCCTGTTAGCGTAACTTACGTATATACAATTACATCTAATGGATGTTCTTCAACTAATAACGTAGTGGTAGATGTAAATCCTGTACCAGTAATTCAAAATCAAACAACTACTATTTGTAGTGGTACTGCCTTCAACGTCAATCCAGTTAATCAGGTTGCCAGTTCAGGAAGTATTACTGGAAACGCAGTTGATTTTGATGGTATAGACGACGGAATTATCACTACTTATCCAGCAAATATTGATGAAAATAATCAAGTAACCACAACATGGGAAGCTTGGATTTATCCTACCGATATTAATAGCAGTTGGAGACAAATTATGGGTGTTGAAGATGGTGGATGGGATAGATTTGTTGCTATTAATAGCGGAAGAATATTTGTACAAAATCAAGATGCAGTAGCTGCAGATTTGAATACTTGGCAACACATAGCCGTAGTATTTAACAATTCTAATAATAGTGTTAAATTATACAAAAATGGAGTTCTTTATGCTCTACCAGGTGGCCCTGGTGGACCAACCTCTTCTCGTAATTTTGGAATTGGTTGTTCACAACAAGGTGCAACTAATCAGCCAACCCAAGTTTTCAAAGGAAAAATTGATGAAGTTAGATATTGGATTGGAGAGAGAACTCAAGCTGAAATCCAGGCCTATATGAACAATGAATTAGTGGGAACGGAAACTAATTTAGCAGCTTATTATAATTTTAATCAAGGTACTGCAGGCGGAACAAATACCGGTTTGACTACTTTAAATGGTTCTACTAGTACTCCATATAATGGAACATTATATAATTTTGGATTAACTGGTTCAAATTCAAACTGGGTTACTGGAAAAACATTAACCCCAGTATCAACTATAGTACCAAATAATACAACTTATACTTGGACAGTTGCAGCTAATTCAAATGTTACCGGGCAAAGCAATCAAGCTAATCCACAATCTAGTATAAGTCAAACTTTAACTAATTTAACCAACACTACTCAAACAGTAGTTTATACTGTTACTCCTGTTTCTGGAGATCAAGGAGCTTGTACGGGAGCTACTTTTACTGTTACAGTTACTGTTGAACCAACACCAGCTATTGCAAATGTTTCTCAAACTATTTGTTCAGGATCACAAGCAACTCTATCTCCTGCAAATGGCGGTGGTATATCAAGCACGGACATTGTTCCATCTGGAACTACCTACACTTGGTCAGCACCAACAGCAACAGGATTAACTGGAATGACTGCTGGAACGGCGGCTACTTCATTTACTTCGGGAACTATAGTAAATACTACAAATGCAGCTATTAGTGTGACCTATGTAGTGACACCAACTTCTGGTTCATGTGCAGGAACACCATTTAATGTTGTTATAACTGTAGATCCTAAACCATCGATAGCTACGGTTCCTTTAGAAGTTTGTTCTGGTAGTGCAATTACACATACTCCAAGTAATGGAGGAGGAACAAATAGTACAGATATTGTACCATCAGGAACAACATACACTTGGACTGCGCCAACTGTTACTGGAATTACGGGAACTTCTTCAGATACAAATGCTTCTTCATTCGCATCAGGAACATTAGTAAATTCTACTAATGCTTCAATTGCTGTAACATATTCAGTTACTCCAACTTCTGGATCATGTGTTGGAACACCATTTGATGTTGTAGTAACTGTACACCCAACACCTGTATTGTCTAGTAGTTTGACTCCGGCTGCAATTTGTAGTGGAACAACATTTACTTATACCGCTACTAGTCCAACAGTTGCTGCTTCAGGAAGCACTGTAATGACTTGGTCAAGAGCTTTAGTTTCAGGAATTACTGAGGCAGCTGCTACCGGAACTGGAAATATTAGTGAAACTCTTACTAATTCAACTAATGCTCCAGTAAGCGTAACATATGTATACACGATTACATCTAATGGCTGTTCAGCTACTAATAATGTAGTGGTTGTAGTAAACCCAACTCCAACAGTGGATCCAATAGTAGATCAAACACTATGTAATGGAGTAGCTACTGCTGCAGTTAATTTTGCTAGTACATTCAATGTAATTTACAGCAGTAAATACAACTAATGCCCCAATAACAGCAACTATTGTTGTTACGCCTTCTGCAAATGGTTGTAATGGTTTACCAGTAACATTTACTATTACGGTTAACCCAACTCCTACAGTTGATGTAGTTTCTAATCAAACTCTTTGTGCTGGATCAGCAACTAATGTGGTTAATTTTGCAAGTACATTTAATGTAGCAGGAACAGTATTAAGTATAGCTTCTTTCACAGCTGCAAATCCTACCTCAAATGCAATTACTGGTATTATTACTGTTACACCATCGGCAAATGGATGTTCAGGCGCAACCCAGTCATTTAGTTACACTGTAAATTCAACACCTCAAATTGCTGCTAAAACAGCTACAATTTGTACGGCAGGAACATTTACTGTAACTCCAACCGATGGAGTTTCTGGTGATGTAGTTCCAAATGGAACAACTTATACTTGGACTGTTGCTTCTAATAGCACGGTAACGGGAGAAAGTAATCAATCAACTGCTCAGTCGTCAATTTCACAAACTTTGACAAACCCATCTAATGCGCCAATTGATATTGTTTATACAGTAACACCGAGCATTATCAATAACGGAGTTACATGTACAGGAAACCCATTTACAGTAACAGTAACTGTAAATCCAACAATGACTGTTGCAAACGAAACGGCTATTATTTGTTCTGGTGCTACATTTGCAGTTACTCCAATAAATGGAGGAATTAATTCAAATGTGTTACCAGTTGGAACATGGTATTCATGGATAGTGGTACCAAATAACGATGTAACTGGTGAAACAAATAGTTTAAACACACAGTATCCAAATATCTCACAAACTTTAGTTAATACCTCAAGTACAACTCAACAAGTGGTTTATACTGTTACACCTAACTTTACAAATGGCGGAATTACTTGTCAAGGTAATCCATTTACAGTAACTGTAACGGTATTAACAGGTGCTCCAGCTGTAAATGTAGGCGCAGATCAAACAATTTGTGCCAACGGAACAGCTACTTTTACAGTAACTACAACTGATGCCGCTTTAGGATATTGGACTACTAATGGAACTGGAGTAATTTCTCCAAACGTTACTAATACAACTGTAACTTATACCCCTGGAGTGAATGAAACAGGTCCAGTGACTTTAAGTTATGTTGCTTTAAATGCTTGTGGAACTTCTTCTGATTCGGCTATAATAACACTCACACCATTAGCAGCACCAGTAGCATCTACAGGAACTACTTCATTCTGTATTGGTTCTACAACTACATTGTCAAATACACAATCTGGTGGAACATGGGCTTCTAACAATGTAAATGTTGCAACAGTAAACTCTTCAGGAGTTGTTACTGGTGTTTCAACGGGAACTGCAACAATATCATATACTTATTCAGCTAATGGTTGTACGCAAACGGTTCAAACAATAATTACAGTTAATCCATTACCTGTTGTAGCTGCTATTACAGGAGCTACCAATGTATGTGCAGGAGCAACAACTCAATTGTTGTCTGCAACTTCAGGAGGAGTTTGGACGACAAGTAACAGTGCAGTTGCAACGGTAAATACTTTTGGAGTAGTTACAGGAGTTGCAGCTGGAACAGCTACTATTACTTATACAATCACCAATGGAAACGGATGTACTTCATCTCAAAGTGCAGATATTAATGTTAATTCAGGAATAACAGCTACAATTACTGCTGGTGGATCTACGACCTTCTGTTCTGGAGGAAGTGTAACATTAACGGCTAGTTCAGGGGCAAGTTACTTATGGAGTAACGGAGCTCAAACACAAACTATTACAGTTTCGGCTTCAGGGTCTTACTATGTAACAGTAACTAGTGCTTCAGGATGTTCTGCTGTATCAACAGCAACAAGCGTGACCGTTAATCCATTACCTGTTGTAGCTGGTATTACTGGTGCTACTTCAGTTTGTCAAGGGTTAACTACTCAGTTTGCAAATGCAACTTCAGGAGGAACCTGGACTACAAGTAATAGCGCAATTGCAACAGTAAGTACTTCTGGTTTAGTAACTGGTATAACTGTTGGAACTGCTACAATCACATATACAATCACTAATGGAAACGGATGTACTTCATCAACTAGTGCTTTAATAACAGTAAATTCAGGAATTACAGCTACAATTACTGCTGGTGGATCTACGACTTTCTGTCCTGGAGGTAACGTAAATCTGACTGCAAATACAGGGGCAAGTTACTTATGGAGTAA
>RFPP01000045.1 GCA_009926065.1 Flavobacteriaceae bacterium | reverse complement strand
ATAACATCCAGTGCTAAATCGCCGATACATAGAATCTTTTTCATTGAAGGGCCACAGCAATCTGCGCACCCAGTAAACAGTTCGCTTTAATAATTTCAGTGTTGATTTCTGCGCCATTAATAATTTGATTTTTTATGAGCTTGGGAGGTAGCTTTTTCTTTGGCTGAACTGCATTTCATTAATAATTTTTTACTATTTTTAATAAATTTGAAATTCAATAAATACGAGAATTTTAATCAATAAAACTTTACATTACCTCAACAAACTATTTATTTTTTTATAATAAATTACTTAAAAATATTTAGTCAAACCCCTATAAATATTGTTTTATAGAGTATATTCAATAATTTTTTAGTTGTATAGTTTTTATATAGTAGTTCTTAATGCTTTTATTGAATCAAGTAAATTAAATTTGAATATTAACTTTTTAAATTATAAACATGAAAAAAATTACTTTTTTGATTTTCCTTTTAGTTTCCACTTTAGGATTTTCACAAACTCAAGTTACCTTTAAAGTCGACATGACAAACTATGTTGGTTTAGGAGCTACAAGTACAGTTCATATAAATGGAACTTTCAATAACTGGTGTGGTGCGTGTAACCCTATGGTTAGAGAAGGTGCTACTAACATTTGGGCTGTTACTCTCCCAATTGCACCCGGTCCAATTGAATATAAATTTACTGTTGATGGTTGGACTGCCCAAGAAAATTTAACGTCTGGTTCTTCTTGTACTTTAACTACTGGAGCTTTTACAAATAGATCTTTAGTTGTTGGAACAACTGCCATGACTGTACCTACGGTTTGTTGGCAATCTTGTACCTCTTGTACTAGTACTCCTCAAAACACAAATGTTACTTTTAGAGTTGATATGTCTAATTACACTGGTTTAACAGCTACTGATGTTGTTTATGTTGCAGGAACATTTAATGGATGGTCGGGTAATGCTAATCCTTTAACAAGAGAAGGAACAACAAATATTTGGTCTGCAGTTCTTCCAATTCAGCCAGGAACTATTGAATATAAATATGAAATTAACAACTGGGCTGCAAGCGAAACGTTAACTGCTGGTTCATCTTGTACAGTTACCTCAGGAGGATTTACAAATCGAACTTTGGTAGTTGGTTCTACCGCTATTGTTAACCCTGTTGTTTGTTGGGCTTCTTGTACTGCCTGTACAACAAATACAGTTGCGCCATCACTTCCAATAGATTTTGAATCTACTTCGGTTACCTATACTTTTGCCGATTTTGATGGTGGAGTTGCTACTAAAATTGCAAATCCAAATTCAGGTGGAATTAATACATCTGCTAATGTAGCTAGATTGGTTAAAAATGCAGGTCAAACATGGGGTGGTAGTTCAATGATGTTAGCTGCTCCTATTGATTTTTCTGTTAATAAAATTTTTAAAGTAAAAGTTTTTTCTCCTAGAGTTGGTGCTAGATTTTTATTAAAAGTTGAAAATGCTACTAATGGAGGCATAAATTTTGAAAGAGAAGCGGTATCTACAGTAGCCAATGCTTGGGAAGAACTTACATTTGACTACAGCTTAATTCCAACCACAAATTCTTATCAAAAATTAGTATTTATTTTTGATAATGGAACTATGGGTGATGGTTCAGCTAATTTTACTTTTATGTTTGACGAAATTAGATTAATAGCTCCAACTGTAGTTGTTGTTGCGCCATCTCTTCCAATAGATTTTGAATCTACAACTGTAACTTATGGATTTACCAATTTTGACGGTGGTGTTGGAACTAAAATCGCGAATCCTAACCCAGGAGGAATAAATACCTCAGCTAATGTAGGAAGAATTGTTAAAGGAGCTGGTCAACCATGGGCAGGAAGTTACTTAACTTTAGCTGCGCCAATTGATTTTTCAGTAAATAAAATCTTTAAAGTTAAAGTTTATTCACCTAGAGTTGGTGCTAAACTTTTATTAAAAGTGGAAGGTACGGGTACACCATTTGAAAGAGAAGTTGTAGGAACTGTCGCTAACGGTTGGGAAGAAATGACTTTTGATTATCAAGCCGTTTCAACTACTAATCAATATAATAAATTAGTGTTTATTTTTGATCTTGGAACTGTTGGAGATGGTTCAGCAAATTTTACTTTCTTAGTTGATGACATTCGTTTAATAGCTCCTACAGGTCCAGTTTTAACTCAAATGAGCTTACCTGTTACTTTTGATTCAACAACTGTTGATTATGGATTAATTTCATTTGGGGGTACTGTTTCTACAATTGTAACAGATCCAACACTAGCAACTAATAAAGTAGCTAAAGTAATTAAAAATGCGCCTGAGGTTTGGGCTGGAACTACTGTAACTGCTGCTGCTGAACTTGGATTCAATCCTGCTATTCCTTTTACTGCAACTGAAAGAAGAATGAATGTTAGAGTTTGGTCGCCAACGGCTGGAATCCCTGTACGTTTAAAAGTAGAGGTTTCTGGTCAGCCAACTCAATCTGTTGAAACAGAAGCATTAACAACGGTTGCAAACGGATGGCAAGTAATGGAATTTAATTTTAACAATCAAGCAACTGGTACTGCTGCATTTAATGCCGCATTCCCATACAATAAAGCATCTATCTTCTTTAATTTTGGAACAGCTGGATCAGGTCAAACTTACTATTTTGACGATATGAGATTTGGTGCTGCTGCTTTAGGTACAAATTCTTTTGATGCTTCAAACATCAGAATGTATCCTAATCCAACTTCATCTTTAGTTACAATTGAAGCAAATGATGTAATTGAAAATGTTACTTTATACAACGTACTTGGTCAACAGGTTCTTGCTAAATCTTCTAATGGTAATTCTATTACTTTAGACGTAGAGAATCTTCAAACTGGAGTTTATGTTGTTAAAACAACGATCGGCGGAGTTATTGCAACTTCTAGATTAGTAATAAATTAATTTAATTTTTAGTTAATGGTTTAGAAAACACGTTCCGAAAGGAACGTGTTTTTTTTATTAGTTAATTAAAAATACAGTATGAATGAATTTAATAAATATTGAGTTTTATATTGTTTAATTTGATTTTTTTTTATCTTTATAATCCCTTAAAATTAATATATTAACATGTTTAAAAATAAATTCTATTTTTTAATAGTATTCTTACTAAGTTTCCAATTTTCTTTCTGTCAAGAGTTGCCTCCTATTGTGAAATACAATCCTGCAACCTATGGAGCTGGAAATCAAAACTGGATGATTTCACAGGATAAAAATAACTTTATTTATTTTGCAAACAATGAAGGATTATTAGAATATAACGGAACCACTTGGAGTTTATATCCATCGCCAAACGAAACCATTATTCGTTCTGTTAATGTAATTGACAATAAAATTTATACAGGTTGTTACATGGAATTTGGTTACTGGATTCGTCATTCAAATGGCCAACTAAAATACACTTCTTTAAGTAAATCCATAAAAAACAAAATTCAAGACGACGAACAATTTTGGAACATTTTGAATTACGACCAATGGGTAATATTTCAATCATTAAACAAAATATTTATTTACGATACAAAAACTGGAAAATTCAATATTATTGCTCCGAAAAACGGAATTGTAAAATCATTTAGAACCAATAATTCTATCTATTATCAATCTCCTGGGGAAGGTCTTTTTGAAATCGAAAATGGTGTTAGTAAATTAATTTCTAATTATAGTGTTTTTCAAAAAGGTAGAATTGTATCAGTTTTTTCAACAACTGAAGGCTTATTAATACAAACTCAATCTGATGGATTGTATAAATTGATAGCTGGAAATGTTGCTATATCTCCGAGCTTTATGGATTCTGGTATAGCATCAAGTACAATTTATAGTTGTAGAATTTTATCGGACGGTAGTTTTGCATTAGGAACCGTTTCCAATGGAATTTTCATTATCACCAGAGAAGGAAAAGTTAAATATCACATTACTCAAAATAAAGGGCTAAGTAATAATACTGTTTTATCTCTTTTTGAGGATGCTGATAAAAATTTATGGTTAGGTTTAGATAATGGGATTAATTGTATTAATATTCAATCGCCTATTAGGAGTTTTGTAGATAATACGGGTATATTGGGGACAGTTTATACTTCAATCGTTCATCAAGGAAAATTGTATATAGGTACCAATCAAGGTTTATTTTACAAGACTTTTGGATCTAATGAGGTTTTTCAATTTATTAACGGTACCAAAGGACAAGTTTGGTCATTATTTGAATATCAGGGCACTCTTTTATGCGGTCATGATTCGGGAACTTTTATTATTAATTCAGGTATTGCTTCATGTATTTTCTCACAATCGGGTACCTGGAAATTCTCGAAAGTTCCAAATCATAGTAATTTATTACTCCAAGGAAATTATTACGGAGTTTCAGTTTTGGAGAATCTCAACAATAAGTGGGTTTTTAAAAATAAAATTACAGGATTCGATTATTCTTCACGCTATTTTGAAATCACCAATTCTCTTGATGTTTTTGTGAGTCACGAATATAAAGGTGTTTTCAGATTTAAATTAGATCAAAATCTATTAAAAACTAATAAATTTATCACCTATAAAACTCCTACCAAAGGAAAAAATGCGGGTTTAGTAAAATTCAATAATCAAATATATTATGCCTTTAAAGACGGAATATTAAAATTAAATTTTCAAACAAATGAATTTGAGAAGGATAAATTACTAAGTTCTGTTTTCGAAAACGATGAATATACCTCAGGGAAAATGATTGTAGATAATTCAAATAAAATTTGGTTGTTTTCTAAAAATTACATTCATTATTTTAGCTTGAGTAAATTAAGTTCTGACTTAAAACAAAACAACATTCCAATTCCTGCTGCATTAACCAACTCAATGTCTGGTTTTGAAAACATCACTCAAATATCTAATTATGGTTATTTAATTGGAACCACTGATGGTTATTATACAATGAACATCAATGATTTGAGTTTTAAAAATTACAATGTTTCAATTACAAATATTAGCGTTAATAAAATTAATGAGCAATCTTTTTTTGCTCCAATTACGGAAGAAGGCCAATTTAAACATGCTGAAAATAATTTGACTTTTAATTATACTGTTCCTGAGTATAATAAATATATAAATGCTGAGTACCAATACTTGCTTGAAGGCGTACAAGATGAATGGAGCGAATGGAACGCTAAATCTACCGTGAATTTCAAGAATTTATCTCCTGGAGAATATACTTTTAAAGTTAGAGCTAAAATTGCAAATTCTTCTCCAGATAATATTGCAACATACAAATTTGTTATTTTGAAACCTTGGTATGCGACCAACTTTGCAATTTTATTTTATTTGGTTTTAATATTTGTTTTAGCACATTTTATTAATAAAACTTATAAAAACTATTACCACAAGCAACGTGAAAAACTAATTGAAGAAAATAACTTGTTGCTTGAAATTAAAGAGCTAGAGAATTCACAAGAATTAATGAAAATTAGAAACGAACAGCTGTCGCAAGATGTAGATAATAAAAACAAAGAGTTAGCAGTATCTACTATGAGTTTAATTAAGAAAAATGAATTATTAGCACTGATAAAAGAAGATTTAAAAAATACTTCTGAAGAAAATAACAATAGCATAAAATCGGTAATTAAGAATATTACAAAAAACATTTCTGAAGAGGATTCTTGGACCGTTTTCAAAGAAGCTTTTGATAATGCAGATAATGACTTTTTGAAAAAAGTTAAGATGGCTCATCCATCACTAACTCCAAATGATTTGCGACTTTGTGCCTACCTTAGATTGAACCTTTCATCCAAAGAAGTAGCACCATTGATTAACATTTCTGTTCGAAGTGTAGAGATTAAACGCTATCGATTGCGTAAAAAAATGGAATTGTCTCACGAACAAGGACTCGTTGAGTATATTCTATCAATTTAGAGTTTATTTTTTAAGTTGGTTAAAACTATACAACACCACAACATTTTAATATAAAATATATTTTGTTTATTAATTGTTAATTTTATTTGCTCAAATTTTCCCTCTGAATGCCCTATATTATTGAGTTTAACAACCATATTTAATAAATATTAATTTTATTTATAATTGTATGATTTTTGTTGTGGTAACTTTTATTTTTTTTTCAATCTGAAACAATAATTTTATTTTTCTATAAATAACCAAAATTATTATGAAATCTAAATTAATGTTTATTGCTTTTTTGCTCTTTTCTTCAATTGGATATTCCCAATTATTAGAAGTTAGTGGAAAGGTAGTTGATTCCAAAACTAATATGCCATTAGTTGGTGTAAATGTTGAAATTCAAAATACATCCCAATTTTATATTACCGATGTGGATGGTAACTTTAAATTATCTAAAGTTCCTTCTGGTGCTAAATTGATTTTTAGTTTTATCGGCTATAAAAATTTTGAATTAAAGGTCAATAAATCTCAAAAACTAACCATTGAAATGCAAGCATCTTCTGAAGCTTTGGAAGAAATTGTGGTGGTTGGTTACGGTTCTAAAAAGAAACGTAATGTTACAGGTTCTGTATCGGTTGTTTCTAGTAAAACAATTGATGATTTGAAACCTATTAATGCTACACAAGCTTTACAGGGAACTGTTGCTGGGGTTGTTGTAACTAGCGGTTCTGGTGCTCCTGGTTCTGGATTTAACATCAGAATTAGAGGTATTTCTTCGAATTCTAATAATGCCCCTTATACTTTGATTGATGGTTACGAAGGTGATATTAGTTTGTTAAACCCTTCAGATATTGAATCGGTAACGGTATTAAAAGATGCTCAAGCTTCTGTTTATGGTTCTAAAGGCGCAAATGGTGTTATTTTAGTAACTACCAAAATGGGTAAGAAAAATTCTAAAGTTAGAGTTTCATTTAACTCTTACTTTGGTTACCAAGAAACTACTAAAAAAATTAAATTATTAGACGCTACTGAATATGCTCTTTTATTAAATGAAAGCTATGGTAATGGCGGACAAGCGTTGCCTTACCCAATTGTTACCGGCTTGGGTAGAGGAACCGATTGGCAAGATCAAGTTTTTCAAAAAGCGGGAATAAACAATAAAGATTTTTCTTTAACTGGTGGATCTGAAAAAATTACTTATGCCTTAAGTGCATCCAATATCGCTCAAGAGGGTATTATAGGATTGGATAAATCAGGATTTGATAGAAGCAATGCCAGAATATCTTTAGGAATTGATATTTCTCCAAAATTAAATTTTTCTACCAACTTAATTTACACAGATTATAATAGAAAAAGTTTAAACGAAAATGGAATAGGTTCTGTTTTATTTAATGCCATTAATACTCCAGCCACTTTAACCCCTTATGATGCAAACGGAAATTATACTCTAGTACCTGCTACCCCAGGTTATGGAAATGAAGTTATTAACCCTTTGGCTCAAATTGAAAATACCTATAATAATTATAACCAACAAAGAATCAATGGAAATTTTGTATTGCAATACAAACCTACTAACGATATTAAAATTACAACTAGATATGGTTTTGATTCGGCTAATGATGTTGGAAAAACATTTAGCAAAAGAATTGATTATGGTAATTCAAAAGTTTTTAACGTAACCAATAATAGTGTTTCACAAAAAGCAACCCGTTTTAGCAGTTATACCTTTGATTTATTTGGTGAATATGAAAAAACATTTTACGAGGATCACAAAATAAAATTAACTGTAGGTGGTACTTTGTATGAAAATAGAGGAGAAGGATTATTCGCCACAGGTTTTAACGTTCCTTATAACTCTTGGGAATTCGCAGATATAGCTTTAGCTGGAGCACCCACTTTTGTAGATTTAGAAATTGATCCGAATTCACTTCCAAGACCTGGTGTTGTAACTAATGGATCTTATAAATCAACACCTTACAAAAGACCTTCAATTTTTTCTACTTTGGATTATAATTATAAAGAAAAATATTTAATGTCTTTTATTTTTAGAAGAGATCAATCTAGTAGCTTCTCTGAAAATAATAGCGTAGCCTATTTCAAATCAATACTAGGAGGTTGGTTGGTTTCTCAGGAGGATTTCTTTAATAAAAATGGAATTGTAAACTTCTTGAAATTAAAAGCTAGTTATGGTACATTAGGAAATGATGTTGCCCCAGCAAATGCCTACAGATCTCAATTATCTGGTGAAGGGGTATATGTATTTGATAATGTAATTACCCCGGGTGTTGCCGTAGGAACAATACCAAATAAAGACTTAAGATGGGAATCAGATACTAAAATCGATTTAGGAATTGAATCTAAATTATTTGACAATAGATTAGAAATAACAGCTGATTATTTTAATAATACAAGATCCGATTTAATAATTAGTGGCGTACCAATCTCAGGAATAAACGGTGGTTATGCTCCAGGTTCAGGAGCGCCTGCAGTTAATGCTGGTAAAGTTAAAAACTCGGGAATTGAATTGGTATTGAATTATAAAGATAATATCAATGAATTTAAATACGATATAGGATTTAATATTACAACTATCAATAATGAGGTATTGGAAGTTAATAATTCTACTAATTTTATTGAAGGTGGTGCATTTGCCATCGGACAATTACCTCCAACAAGAATGGAAGTAGGTCAACCGATAGGAGTATTTTACGGACTTCAAACAGACGGTATTTTCCAAAACCAAGCTCAAATTAATGCATCCCCTGTTCAGAATCTTGGTTCACCAACGTCCCCTGGAGATATAAAATTTAAAGATGTGAATGGTGATGGGGTTGTAGATTTTAAAGACAGAACTTACATTGGTAAAGCCATCGCAGATTACACACTTGGTTTCAATATTAATTTGAGTTACAAAAACTTCGATTTATTGACTTATTCTTATGCTTCAGTTGGTAACGATATGATTCGTAATTATGAAAGAACAGAAAATAAGTTAAATAAACTAAATTATGTTTTGGATCGTTGGACTGGTGAAGGAACTAGTAATACAGTACCAAGAGTAACAACAGGCGCTTCAAGTAACAATTTGTTTTCAAGCTATTTTGTTGAAGACGCTTCATTCTTAAGAATTCAAACCATCCAATTAGGATATTCGCTTCCAAAAAATGTAATCGATAGTTTTGGAATTTCTAAATTCAGATTGTATGGTTCTATAAATAACGTATATACATTCTCAAAATACAGAGGATTTGATGCTACTGCTAATACAGGAGATCCAATTGCAGGAGGAATTGATTCCGGATTTTATCCAATGCCAAGAATAATTTCTATTGGTCTTAATCTTAATTTTTAATCTTTTTAAAATGAAAAAATATACTATTCTAGCCGCTTTTTTATTAGTAACATCAGCAGTAATAACTGTTTCTTGTTCTAAGGAATTTATAAATGAAGAAGCTCCATACACTATCGATTCTGAAAATTATTTCAACTCAGAAGCCGATTATAACAGAGCCCTTATAGGTGCTTATGATATGTTGCAATCTTCTTACATAAACGTAATGTTAGGAGAAATAGCTTCAGATAATACCTTGTCAGGTGGTGAAAGTGCTACCGATGTAATTGGTATCCAACAAATAGATGAAATGACTCACACTGCCGTAAATCCAAACTTAAAAGACGTTTGGAATTGGATGTTTGCAGGAGTTCAACGTTGTAACTACATTATGGAATTTAAAGACAAAACTGATTTTGCTAATAAAAATCAAGTTATAGGAGAAACCAGATTCTTAAGAGCTTATTACCATTTTGAATTAGTTAAATTCTTCGGTGGTATTCCATTGAAAGGAGATAAAAGATTTAGTGTAAATGATGAAAAATCAATTCCAAGATTTTCAACTGCTGATGTTTATGCTTCTATCGAAGCCGATTTACAATTTGCTATCAATAATCTAAATCCTATAGCCTCTCAAAAAGGTAGAGCTACCAAGGGTGCTGCTCAGGCGTTATTAGGAAAAGTTTATTTGTACCAAAATAAATTTGTTGAAAGTGCTGCAGTATTAGAAACTTTAATTACATCAAACACATATTCATTAGTTAGTAACTACAATACTATTTTTGAAAATTCAGGTGAAAACAATTCTGAATCAGTATTTGAAGTACAATATACTGATGCTGAAGGCGCAAGTTTTGGATGTCTCCAATGTAGTGAAGGTAATGTAGCTGTAGGTTTCAACGGTATTAGAAATTATGTAGGACCACTTTTTGATTCTGGATATAGCTTCAACGTTCCAACTCAAGAAGCATACAATGCTTTTGAAACGGGTGATAGAAGAAGAGATGTAGCCATACTTAACATTACTGCTTGGGCAGCATTAAATACCGGAGTTTCTTATGGTACTGGATATAAACACACTGGATTCTTTAACAGAAAATATATTCCTCGTCAAGGTGATGCAAATATTGGTGATCAAAACTTAACCAACCCAAACAATTACCGATCAATTCGTTATGCTGATGTGTTGTTAATGGCAGCTGAAGCCTATAGCCGTTCAGGGAATAATGTAAAAGGGCAACAGTATTTGAACGCAGTTCGTGACAGAGCCTTCGGAGATACCAACCACCGAATTACACTTACAGGTCAATCATTAACTGACGCTATTTGGGCCGAAAGAAGATTAGAGTTATTAGGTGAAGGTCACCGTTTCTTTGATTTGGTGCGTACTGGAAAAGCGGTTGGAAAAATTACTGGATTTACAGCTAATAAAAATGAGTTATTCCCAGTACCATTTGAAGAAATTCAGTTTTCAAATGGTAACTGGCAACAAAACCCTGGATATTAAAAATTAGAATTATGAAAAAAATAAAAATATTAATTAGCCTTTTTGTTTTAACTTTCCTAATAGGATGTTCTAAAACTAATGAAGATATAAATTTAGATGCAATTGCTGCACCAACTAATATTTCTGCAAAAATATCTATTGCCCCTGATAACACCGGTACGGTAACAATTATACCTATAGGGGAGGGAATTTCTCAATTTGAAGTTTATTATGGTGATTCAACTGTTCAACCTGCACTATTGGGTGCCGGAGTCCCAACGGTTCATCGTTATAATGAAGGAAATTACACGCTTAAAATTGTGGGGATAACATTAAATGGAAAAAGAACAGAGAGAACTTTTCCAATAGCAATTTCTTTTTTTCCACCAACTAATTTAGCAGTAAACTTAACTATTTCCTCTTTGAATACAATGGAAATTAATGTAACAGCTACAGCTGACTTTCAAACTAATTTCAAAATTTATTATGGTGAAAATCCTAATGAGGTTCCTGAAACATTCTTGGAGGGTGAAACAAAGACTCACGTTTATACTAATCCTGGTACTTACCAAGTTAGAGTTTTCGCAGTTAGTGGAAGTGCGCAGTCGGCTCCATTTACAAGAATGGTAACTGTTACAAGATCAGTACTTTTGTTATTACCAGTAGATTTTGAATCAAGTTCTATTAATTATTCATTTTTAAACTTTGATGGAGGAAACTCAACAAGAGTTGCCAACCCTTTTCCTTCAGGAATAAATACTTCACCATTTGTTGCTAAGATGATTAAAGGCCCAGGACAAGTTTGGGGGGGAAGTTTGTTATCACTTTCTTCACCAATGGATTTCTCAGTAAATAAGAAATTTAAAGTAAAAGTATATTCTCCAAGAGCAGGTGCAAAATTGTTGTTAAAAGTTGAAAATTTAACAAATTCAGGTATTAATTTTGAAAGAGAAGTGACCATAACCACCGCAAATGCTTGGCAACAATTAACCTTTGATTATACACCCATTTCAACAACAAATTTATATCAAAAGTTAGTTTTTATTTTTGATTTGGGGACACAAGGTGATGCATCAGCAAATTATACATTCTATTTTGACGATGTAATTTTGACTAACTAATTATGATCAATTTTCATAAACTAAAAAATAATAAAATGAAAAAAATATTTAATATTTTAACTTTGATTACTTTGTTCTTTGTGGTGAGTTGCCAAGAGGATATTAAAACTTTCGGTGATATTGATACTCCATCAAATTTTGTTGTAACCGCTCAAATTTTAGGTCAAAATGCTACCACTGCACCTAATGGTGATGGTAGTGGAAAAGTGTTATTTACTGCTAGAGCAGATAATGCAATTTCTTATCGATATATTTTTGGTGATGGAACTACTACTAATGCCCCGTCTGGAGTTATTGAAAAAAGATACAATCAAACGGGTTTAAATACATTTACAGTAACAGTTATTGCTACAGGAAAAGGAGGAGTTGCTGCAACTACAACATTAGATGTAACAGTTTTAAGTAATTTTGAAGACCCTGAGGTAGTTCAATTTTTAACTGGAGGTTCACAAAAAACTTGGTATTGGTCTGCCTCGGAACCTGGTCACCTTGGTGTTGGACCAAACAGTTCAGATGATACACAAAATTATTTTCCACTTTGGTACCAAGCGGCTCCATGGGAAAAAGCAGCCTCACCTGATAGTGCTTGTCTTTACGGAAATGAATTAATTTTTTCAAAAGTGGGTAACCAGCTAAAATTCCAATTAAATAATCAAGGGCAAACGTTCTTTAATAAAGATTTTCAAAGTGTAGCTGGTGGTACTGCTGGTTACGATTTTTGTTATAATTATAATACCGCTGGATTGAAAAATGTAAATTTAGGACCCTCTGAATCTGTAATTATGAATAGTCCTAATGCTGCTACCCGTACTCGTGGAACAGTGATGAATTTTTCTGACGGTGGTTTTATGGGGTATTATATTGGACAAAGTTCTTATGAAATTTTATCAATTTCAGAAACTAGAATGGTAGTTCGAGCAGTTATGGGAGGAAATCCAGCTTTAGCGTGGTACCATATTTTTACATCAGTTCAACCTACGCAAGATGCAACTGATTATTCTAATTTGGTATTTTCAGATGAGTTTGCTACCGATGGAGCTCCTGATCCAAGTAAATGGGGTTATGACTTAGGTGCCGGTGGTTGGGGTAATGGTGAACTTCAAACTTATACAAATAGCCCAACAAATGCCGTGGTTCAAGGTGGTAATTTAGTTATTACAGCTGTAAAAACAGGAAATTCTTATACTTCTGCTAGAATAAAATCGGAAAATAAATTTGAGTTCAGATATGGCAAAGTAGAATTTAGAGCAAAATTACCTGCCGGAGCTGGTACTTGGCCTGCACTATGGATGTTAGGACAAAATTATGCTACTAATACCTGGCCTGCTTGTGGAGAAATAGATATTATGGAGCATAAAGGTTTTGAACCCAACATAATTCATGGTACTGTTCACTACACAGGTCGTTCAGGTGGTAATGGTGTTACTTCACGAATTACTGCAACGAATGTTTCTAGTACTTATCATATATATAAAGTTATTTGGAGTCCACAATCTATTCGTTTTTATGTAGATAACGTTTTATTCCATTCGGTAATAAATTCAAATTCGCTCCCTTTCAATAGCGACTTTTTCTTAATCATGAACGTTGCCATGGGAGGAACTTTTGGAGGACCTGTAGATCCAGCATTTACACAATCTTCAATGTCGGTTGATTACGTTAGAGTTTACCAATAAAAAATATGATTTTTATAACAACAAGCAATTAATTATTGCTTGTTGTTTTTATGAATAATTGAATTATCATTTGATGAAAAACCTATTTAAATCTATAATTGTACTAGTTACCTTATTATTTTTAAGTTGCTCTGCTCCAAAAGAAGTAGTTGTTATAAAAAATATTAAAAATCCAATTGATGTAAAAGTCGATTCTATTTTAAAACTAATGACTTTAGAAGAGAAAGTAGGTCAAATGAATCAATATAATGGTTTCTGGGATATTACTGGACCCACACCTAAGGACGGTCAAGCTGCAAAAAAATATGCCGATTTGAAAAACGGTCGAGTTGGAGCTATGCTAAATGTAAAAGGGGTAAAGGATGTTCGTGCTATTCAAAAAATTGCAGTTGAACAAACTCGCCTTGGTATTCCATTACTATTTGGTTTTGATGTAATTCATGGATATAAGACTATTAGCCCAATTCCATTAGCTGAAGCTGCAAGTTGGGATTTACAAGCAATTAAAAATTCGGCTTCTATGGCTGCTGAGGAGGCTTCTTCGGTAGGTATCAACTGGACTTTTGCGCCAATGGTTGATGTTGCTCGTGATGCTCGTTGGGGTCGTGTAATGGAAGGTGCTGGTGAAGATCCTTATTTGGGTAGCCAAATTGCAATTGCAAGAGTTCAAGGTTTTCAAGGTGATGATTTTAAATCTAATAAGTCAATTATTGCTTGCGCCAAACATTTTGCTGGTTACGCTTTCGCAGAATCAGGTCGCGATTATAACACGGTTGACATTGGGGAATCGACTTTGCAAAATATTATTTTACCACCATTTAAAGCTGCTTCTGATGCAGGAGTAAGAACTTTTATGAATTCTTTCAATGAAATTAATGGAATTCCTTCAACTGGAAATTCTTATTTGCAAAGAAAAATTCTAAAAGAAGATTGGGATTTCAATGGTTTTGTGGTTTCTGATTGGGGCTCAATTGGTGAAATGATCAATCATGGTTATGCTAAAGACAACAAACAAGCTTCTGAAATAGCGGTGAATGCAGGTTCGGATATGGACATGGAATCCAATGCCTACGTGGAAAATTTAGTAAACTTGGTTCGTGAAGGCAAAGTTAGTGAAAGCCTTATCGATGATGCTGCAGGACGAATTCTAAAAGTTAAATTTGAATTGGGTTTATTCGAAAATCCCTATAAATATTGCGACGAGAATAACGAAAAACAAACTGTTGGAAAACAAGCTTTTCAAGACGGAGTTTTGGATGTTGCGAAAAAGTCAATTGTACTTTTGAAAAATGAAAACGAAATTTTACCACTTAAAAAATCAGGTTTAAAAATCGGATTAATCGGTGCTTTGGCAAACGATAAAACAAGTCCGTTAGGAAGTTGGAGAATCGCTGCCGATGACAATACTGCCGTTTCTGTTTTAGAAGGTATGCAGAAATACAAAGACAACCAACTTACTTATGCTAAAGGTGCGGATGTAACGGTTGGAAGAACACAATTCGTTTGGGAAACAAAAATTAATACCACAGACAAATCAGCATTTGCGGAAGCGATTGCTCTAGCAAAAAAAGTTGACGTTGTAGTAATGGTTTTAGGAGAACACGGATTGCAAACGGGTGAGGGTAGAAGCAGAACCGACATAGGATTACCAGGTGTTCAACAAGAGTTATTAGAAGAAATTTATAAAGTAAATCCAAATATTGTTTTAGTTTTAAACAACGGCCGCCCCTTAGTAATTCCATGGGCGGATGCTCATATTCCAGCAATTGTTGAAGCATGGCATTTAGGAACTCAAAGTGGAAATGCAATTGCGCAAGTACTTTATGGCGATTACAATCCTAGTGGAAAATTGCCAATGACTTTCCCCAGAAATGTGGGTCAAGTGCCAATTTATTATAACTATAAAAATACGGGAAGACCAACAATGAGCGAACCTGAAAGTGTTTTCTGGTCTCATTATTCTGACGAAAAAAACACACCGCTTTATCCATTTGGTTATGGGTTGAGTTATTCTAAATTTGAATATTCTAACCTGAAGTTAAGTGCAAATTCATTGTCAAAGAATGGTGAAATTAAAGTTAGTTTCACACTCAAAAACACAGGAAAAGTAACTGGGAAAGAAGTTGCTCAATTGTACATTCGTGATTTAGTTGCAAGTACAACAAGACCTGTAAAAGAACTAAAAGGATTTGAAATGGTTGAATTGCAACCAAACGAATCTAAAGAAGTTACTTTTACTATTAACGAAAAAACACTAGAGTTCTTCACTGCAAATTCAAAATGGGAAACTGAAGCAGGTGATTTTAAAGTGTTCATTGGCGGAAGCTCAAATACTACTCTTGAAGGTAGTTTCCAATTTATAAATTAACGAGCTTGATGAAAAAAATACTTATTGTTCTTGTTTTAATTAGCGGTCTTAATTATGCTCAAACCCAAAAACGAAAATTGGTTTGGGAAGAAAACTTCGATTCTAATACTCTAAATCGCGATTCTTGGAATTTTGATATCGGAAACGGTTGCCCCGATTTGTGCGGTTGGGGAAACAACGAAAGACAAATTTATACCGATACAAACCATACTTTAAAAGACGGGAATTTAATCATTCAAGCCAAATTAGAGAATGAGGTTTTTACTTCTACAAAAATCACTACTAAAGGCAAAAAGCAATTCCAATACGGTCGTTTTGAAGCACGAGCTAAATTACCCGTTGGTCATGGTTTATGGCCCGCTTTCTGGATGTTGGGATCGAATATTTCTACAATTGGATGGCCAAAATGTGGTGAAATAGACATCCTAGAATATATTGGCCGAGAGCCACATATGGTTTTTACTTCTTTGCACACCCAAGATAGCCATGGAGAAACTATCAATACCAAGAAAACAAAATTTGATAATATCGAAGAAGGTTATCATATTTATGCAATGGACTGGACGAAAGATAAAATTGAATTTTTTGTTGATTCTAAATTGGTTTATACCTTTCAACCAAGTGTGAAAAACGAAGATACTTGGCCTTTTAACCAACCTTTTTATCTTATTGTTAATCTTGCTGTGGGCGGTAATTTTGGCGGTCCAGAAGT
>RFPP01000044.1 GCA_009926065.1 Flavobacteriaceae bacterium | reverse complement strand
TTAATAATATTTTTATTAATTTTTACCACATCATTCAGTCAAACTATAGCCCCAGGTTGTTCAGGAGCCCTTCCTTTTTGTGCCGGAACATCAAGTCAAGGACTTTCTTTTCCCAATTCAACCAATTTACCAAATAACAATTCTTATTCTTGTTTAGGTACTCAACCCAATGCTTCTTGGTATTATTTACAAATAAGTCAATCAGGAAATTTAACGTTTACTATTTCTCAAACCAGTACTGCTGGCAACCCTATAGATGTCGATTTTATTGCTTGGGGACCTTTTGTTACGCCAACTTGTGGGCAGTCTAATTTAAATTCTACCACTCAAGTAGGTTGTAGTTATTCAACAAGTGCTACAGAAACTTTTACTATCAATAATGCAATTGTTGGTCAATATTATATGGTATTGATGACAAATTTTAGAAATTTACCAGGAACAATTACATTAGCACAAACCGCCGGAACAGGAGCAACAAGTTGTGACATTGTTTGCCCTTTATCCATTGCTGGTGGGGGCGTATCTGATTGTCGTAATAATATTTTAACAGCAAATTATTTAAATTCTTCCACCACACAATCTACTTTTCAATGGACTTTTAATGGCAATCCTATTCCGCTTGCGTCTGGACCTACTGGAACCACTAACCCTAGAGGCTCCATAAGTACGGTTCAAACACTTGCTTATGGTGCTGGAAATTATTGTGTTACGGCCAGAAGTCCTGGATGTAGTTCTACTCAAAGTGCAGTTTGTACTACTATAAATCGAGGCACACCGGTTCCTTTAGTTAATTCTCCAAATACCATTAATGCATGTAATAACTCCACTTTTGATTTAACTCAAAACACTAACTTATTACTTCAAGGTTTGCCGGGGAGTGCTTCAAATTATAATGTTAGATATAATGTAAATGCAACCAACGCTTTAACCAATTTATCTCCAATTCCTACATGGCAACAATCAATTTTTCCCGGAACCGATGGTCAAACAATTTATGCTACGGTTATGGATTCGTCGGGAACCTATTGTTATGCTGTGGTTCAATTTACATTACGTTTTGTGGTTTGTGCATTTGCAACTTCTAATACAGGGCCCATCTGTGCTGGCGGAACATTTAATCTAAGTGCCACTGACCCTGGTGTTGGTCCTGTAACCTATTCATGGACCGGACCTAATGGGTTTACAGCAACTGGAGCCAATGTAAATAATGTTCCTTCTCCAACAGGTACACCTCCTTTTAATTATGTTTGTACTGCAACTCCATCAACTGTTGGAATTGCTCCATTAACTTCAACTACAATTGTAACCGTAAATCCTATACCAGTTGTTACGGCCACACCAGTTTCGAATTCTATTTGCTCAGGTTCAACAACTGATATACCTCTAGGAAGTAATGTTTCTGGGACAATTTTCAATTGGACATCAGTTCAATCTAATGCTACAGGTGCTTCGAATGGAACAGGTAATAATATTGCTCAAACATTAACAGTCACAGGAAATTCTGTTGGTACTGTAGATTATTTAATTACGCCTTCGGCAAATAGTTGTACAGGTACTGCGGTGCGAACAATAATTACGGTTAAACCTATACCTGTGGTTGTTGCAACTCCAACTCCTGCAACTATTTGTTCAGGTTCAACATCAAACATTATATTAACAAGTACTCCAGCTGGAGCAACATTTTCTTGGACTGCTATTCAAACCGATGCTTCTGGAGCCTCAGCAGCTAGTGGTTCGACAATTGCCCAAGCATTATCGTCTCCAGGGAGTTTTATAGGTTCGGTTAATTATACAATTACTCCAACATTAAATTCATGTGTTGGATTGCCTGTTAATTCAATAATAACTGTAAATCCAACTCCAGTTGCGGTTGCTTCACCTGTTTCAACGACAATTTGTTCAGCTACTACAACTAATATTCCGCTCACAAGTTTAGTTTCCGGAGCTACATTTGCTTGGACTGTAGTCCAAAATAATGTTTCAGGTGCTAGTGCAGGAAGTGGATCTTCAATTGCACAAACTTTAACAGCTACAACAGCTAATCCAGGTTCTGTGGTTTATACAATTACTCCAACTGCAAATGGTTGTACAGGGGTACCTATTAACGTAACAATAAATGTTACCCCAATTCCTACATCCACTATTACCTATCCAGGCACTCCATTTTGTAGAAGTTTAACAACAGGTCAATCGGTTACTTTAACCGGAACAGGTGCATACACGGGGGGTGTTTATAGTTCAACTGCTGGATTAACAATAGATGGAACTACAGGAGCAATAACTCCAAGTTCAAGTACAGCAGGTAACTATGTGGTCACTTATACCGCACCAGCAAGTGCAGGTTGTGCTTCAGTACCAACCACAACTAATGTGGTTATAACGGCATTACCAACAGCTACTATAGCTTATGCAGGAACACAGGATTAACTATTGATGCTACCACTGGAGCTGTAACTCCAAGTTCGAGCACTCCTGGAAATCATACAATTACTTACACTATAGCTGCCGCTGCAGGATGCGCGCAGGTTGTAGCTACAGCAAATATTCTAATTAATCCAATTCCGATAGCTACGGCAACACCTTCATCAGTCACCATTTGTTCAACAGATTCAATAAATATTGCTCTGACAAGTAATGCTATTGGAACTACTTATGCATGGACTTCTTTAGCTACAAATGTAACAGGAGCTTCATCCGCTTCTGGAACAACTATTGCTGACGCTTTGACCGTTACAGGTAATACACCAGGAATCGTTGTTTATACCATTACACCTTCAGGAAGTGGGTGTACTGGATTGCCAATTACAGTAAATGTAACGGTCAATCCATTACCAACCGTTACAATTTCTGGTAATGCCAGAATTTGTTATAATACATCTAGTACGATTACTTTTACAGGAACTCCAAATGCAACAGTTACTTATACTGTAAATAGTGGAGTAAATCAAACTACAACATTAAATAATTTAGGAGTAGGTATTATTTCTACTGGTAATTTATCAACTAACACCACCTATCAATTGGTAAGTGTTAGTTCAGCTGGAATTCCATCTTGTAGCCAATTACAGTCGGGTTCGGTAACAGTTAATGTAATTCCAGTTCCATTAGTAAATTCAATTGTTTCATCATCAACAATTTGTTCGGGTCAACCAACAGGGATTTCACTTTCAAGTAATCTAACAACAGCTACTTATAGTTGGACAATAACTCAATCCGGAGTAATAGGGGCAAGTGCAGGGAACGGATCAATTATCTCACAGATTTTAACGGCGACAGGAGTAGTTCCAGGAATTGTAACCTATTCAATTACCGCCAACGAAGGTGCTTGTCAAGGACCGGTAACTCCTATATCAATAACAGTAAATCCAATTCCGATAGTTATTCCATCAACTATATTGCAATCAGTGTGTTCAGGAAGTGTTTCGCCTATTCAATTAACCAGTAATGTAGCTGGAACAGTTTTTAATTGGAATGTGGTGCAAACAAATGTTACAGGTGCAAGTAACGGAACAGGAAGTGTCATATCTCAGGTATTAACAACAACAAGTAATAATGTTGGTGAAGCAGTTTATTCAATAACTCCAACTGTAGCGGGCTGTCCAGGTATACCGATGTTAGTATTAGTAAGGGTTAATCCAATTCCTATTGCAACTGTTAACACTGCACAAACTACCATTTGTTCTTCTTCAACAACCAATATTGCTTTAACAAGTTCTGTTGCTGGTACTACTTTCTCGTGGACAGTTATTCAAAATGGAATATTTGGCGCCTCATCTGGAACTGGAAATTCTATTTCACAAACATTAACTACAGTTGGAACTTCTGCGGGATCGGTTGTTTATACAATCACTCCAACAATAAATGGATGTGCTGGTGTTCCAATCACTACAACAATTATAGTTAATCCAACTCCTGAAGTTTTTGGATCTTCAACATCAACAATTTGTAGTGGAGAAACTCCAAATATATCATTGTTTCCAAGTATAGCGGCAACAACATTTGCATGGACAGTTAGTACACTAAATGTTAATGGTGCACAAGCAGGAACTGGAGTGGTTATTAATGATATATTAACTGCATCACCGAATTTAGGAACAGCAATTTATACTGTTATTCCAACAGCTAATGGTTGTTCAGGTACACCATTAAACATTACAGTTACTGTTAATCCAGCACCGGCACCACAAATTAATGATGGGGTAATTTGTGTGAATCAAGCTACGGGTATATCCTATCAAAATTATACTTTAAACACTAATTTAAGTAATGCTACTTATGATTTTGTTTGGTATTTCAATGGAGTTGTAATTAATGGAGCAGTTAATAATAGTTATTCTGCAACCCAGGCAGGGACCTATTCTGTTATAGCTACCAATACCGCAACGGGTTGTAGATCAGTATTGACAAATGCGGTTGTTACAGCATCTTTTCCAGGAACTGTTGTTAGTACTACAGAAACTTTGGCATTTAGTGATAATGCAACAATTACTGTTGATGTAACTGGAGGAAATGCAATATTTTTATATTCTTTAGATAACGGACCTCTCCAATCATCAAATATTTTTACAAACGTTTCTCCAGGTTCACATGTCGTTACTGTAACTGATGCCAATGGTTGTACTAATTTAACAAAGCTAGTTACTATAATTGGTTACCCTACTTATTTTACACCAAATGGGGATGGATTCCACGAAACTTGGAATATTATTGGTTTAGGATCTAATGCCAAAGTGTACATATTTGATAGATATGGAAAACTAATTAAACAATTAAGTCCAAACGGTGAGGGTTGGGACGGAACCTATAATGGCGAACCATTAATGTCTACAGATTACTGGTTTACCGTAGATTACTTGGAACCTCAAACAGGAGAAAACAAAGTGTTTCGATCGCATTTCTCATTGAAAAGATAGTTTTATTTTTTAAAAGCAAAAAAAGAGTTCTTTATTAAAAGAACTCTTTTTTTTATCAAAATTTATTTAAGTAAATTCTATTAAAGAAATTTATTAAGTACCTTTGAGTACTAAAATTTCCAAAATGCGCAATAAAATAATATTATTTGTATCACTATTATGGTGTATTTATTCTAATGCACAAATAGTTATAAATGAAATAGACCCAGATACCAACTCAACAGATGTAAAGGAATTTATCGAATTAAAATCAATCCAACCTAATTTTCCTTTAGATGGCTATGTAATTGTTTTTTTTAGTGCTGGAAGTTCCAGTCCATATAACGGTATTTCTAGTTATTATGCAATTGATTTAGATGGTTTAATAACAGATGGAAATGGAATAATATTATTAGGAAATCCCCAAGTTACACCTTCAGCTTCTTATATAATACCTCAAAACACTATTCAAAATGGTCCTGATGCAGTAGCAATTTATTTGGGAAATTCAACTGATTTTCCAAACAACACATCTGCAATTGCTACAAATTTAATTGATGCACTAGTTTATAGTAATAACAGCACAAATACAGCTTCGGCGTTAATGTCAATTTTGGGTGAAACCGTTTCATATAATGAAAATAGCAATGGTTTAGCTTCAACTCAATCTATTCAAAGAAAATCAGATGGAACATATGAAGTAAAAGCACCTACTCCTAGAGCTAATAATGATGGTTCTGGAATTATTTATAATGGAATTTCAATATCATACACTTCTAGTTCAATCACCGAAGGTCAAAATTTTGTAATAACATTTACTACGGATACACCCGTTCAAAGTGCTTTAAATTTATCCATGACATTAAATAACAGTAGTTTTAATTCAAATGATTATACTGGAAATTTGAATGTAACAATTCCAATAGGTAGTAATTCTATTTCCACTTCTATTCAAATATTAAACGACGGAAATAATGAAGGTGATGAAAATATGAAAATCTCAATTGGCAGCGTACCAATTGATTATATTTTATTAAATAATAACATTATAATTAGAGTTAATGACATCAATTTTGTTGTTCAACCCTGGGGAACACCAGTTCGTCCAACCTATGGTTTGTGTCCTAGAGTTATTCCTTCTGGTTATTATAGTACTTTGGAAGGTAAGGCCGGAAATAATTTGCGACAAGCAATTCAGGACATAATCGCAAATCCTAATATGGTTAGGGTTCATAATTATGGAGATGTTTATAATGTACTTAAAGAGGCTGATCAAAATCCTGAAAATAGTAATCAAGTATGGATGATTTACAATGAGCAGTCTATTTCAAAAATTGATTATCAAACCGATAATAGTATTATTGGTAAATGGAATAGAGAACACATTTATAGTCAATCGAGATTAGGACTTCCCTCTACTTTTATTCCAAATGGGACTCCGGACGGGATAAATGTTTGGCGTTTAACCACAGGTAGTAATGATATTGAGGCAAGCCATGATGATTTACATCATCTTAGAGCAGTTGGTGGACAAGAAAATAGTACAAGAAATAATAGAAATTATGGAGTTGATTATAACGGACCGGCAGGCAACCTAGGAAGTTGGCGTGGAGACGTAGCTCGTGCAATATTTTATATGGCAATTAGATATAATTCCTTAAATGTGGTAAATGGTGATCCTGCAAGTTCGCCAACGGGCCAAATAGGAGATTTAGCAACATTATTAACTTGGAATAACTTAGACCCTGTTGACGATTTTGAAATGAACAGAAATAATATAATTTATAACTGGCAAATGAATAGAAATCCATTTATTGATAACCCTGCATTGGTTAATTATGTATTTGGAAATTTAACGAATTCCATATGGAACTCGGCACTTTCAACAGTCAATTTCAACCAAAAATCTCCCACTATATTCCCTAATCCTGCTCAAAATCAAGTTGTTATTTCTGGTATAGAAAAATTAAGTAATTTAGTAATTTACTCCATTTCAGGTGAAAAAGTTGCTAGTTATTTAGTTTCAAATGAATCGCAGCTAGACCTTAATTTACCTTCAGGAATTTACTTAGTTAAAATAATTTCTGATACGTTTTCAACTACTAAAAAACTTATAATAAATTAATTATATTTTCAATTTACTATATTTGAAAATGGAGCAAAAATTTCAATTACCAGCTGGATTTTTTAAAAATACATTTTGTGTATTTGAAGAGATTTTACCGCCAAATTTTGACAATAAAAAATTTGATTATGTAAGTAAATCTGGGAGTAGTTACTATTTTACAAAACAAGGCATGTATCGACTTTCAAACCATTGGGGTCGTTTGGCTAATAGCAAATGGAGATTAGTTTCAACAAATAGTACTACCGATTCAAAATATAAATGGGGATATGCTCCTTGGGAATCTTTTTATCCAGACAATTCAATTGATAAATTGTATTTTATTCAAGCTGATTTTACTAATAATACGGTTAATTACCAACATAAAAACACTCCTGAATTTGATAATAAGGCCATTCTTAGAACGAGTTTTGAAACTGCAAAGAAAATAAAACAAATTCGGAATTTATTTAATTTAACTTCTTGGGCTAAGTATTTTGATTATGAAGATATTAATGAGTTAAGAAAGAAAATTATTTTAAAATTGGTTTATACAGAAAAAACACTTGAAGAAATAAAAAATGAGTTAAAAAAATCAAATTTTGTGAGTAGAAATCCCAAATAAAATTAATACTTAACAAGCCTCTAAATTTCATCCAGGTTGAACTTAATTAAAATACATTTGTTTTTAGAATTGAATGTTTCCATTAAACCTTAAATTCATCATAGTGTTTATTATTCTAATTTGTTATATTTGAAATAATTATGAGAAAACTTTACTTTTATTTATTTCTACTTTTTGCGTCTTTATCGAATGTAAATGCGCAAAATTATCAAATTGGACATACCACAATTAATTTTGTAGATTCCAATAGAGGTAATAGAAGTATTCCTACCGAAATTTATTACCCTGCAGATATTTCAGGTGATAATGTTCCAATTTCAACAATTAATTCTACAAAATTTCCTAACTTGGTTTTTGGTCATGGTTTTTTAATGACTTGGGATGCTTATCAAAATTTTTGGAATTCGCTAGTGCCTTATGGTTATATAATAGCTTTCCCAAAAACTGAAGGAACTATTTCACCTTCTCATCTTGAGTTTGGTAAAGATTTGGCATTTGTAATTAATCAAATGAATATATTAGGTAATCAAAATACCTCAATATTTTTTAACAGAATAAGTAATAAAAATGCTGTTTTAGGTCATAGCATGGGTGGAGGGGCATCATTTTTATCAGTTCCATTAAATTCAAATATCACTGCGTTGGTTAATTTTGCTGCTGCAGAAACTAATCCTTCAGCAATTGCAGTTACAGGGTCAATTTCAATTCCTACATTAATTTTTGCTGGTGCAAATGATTGCGTTACACCTCCTAACACTAATCAATTATTGCTTTATAACGGTCTTTCAAGTTCTTGTAAAACTTATATTAGTATTAATGGGGCAAGTCATTGTCAAATGGCAAATAGTAATACATTGTGTAGTTTTGGAGAATCTTCTTGTACTCCAATAGCAACAATTTCAAGAACAGAACAACACAATAAAATTTTTAGTTATTTATTACCTTGGCTTAATTTCCAACTAAAATCAGATTGTTCGCAAGGGGCATTTTTCGATTCTCAAATTATTTCTGATTCAACAATTACATATCTTAAAAATTGTTTATTGTGTTCGGCATTAGATAATGTAGATGTAGCTGATGTAGAAAATGAAATAGTTGTATTTCCTTCACCTGCAAATGATATTATTTTTGTTAAAGGAGTTTTTCAAAAAGAATATTATATCTATTTATCAGATATTAATTCAAAAAAGATTTTGGAATTTAAATTTAATGAATCATTAAATATTGATATCTCAAAATTAGCTTCAGGAGTTTATTTTTATGAAATATTTGATTCAAATAAAAAATCAATAAAAGGAAAAATACTTAAAAAGTAGTTACTTTCCGATACAGAAATTAGCAAAAATATTTCCTAAAAGTTCGTCATTGGTTACCTCTCCGGTGATCATTCCAAAATGATATAAGGCTTCTCGAATATCAATTGCAATTAAATCACTCGATATATTGGTTTGTAATCCGAAGTTTACTTTCTGAATTTCTTCCAAAGCTTTTAATAAAGAATCATAATGTCGGGTATTGGTCACAATGGTTTCATTATTTTTTAAAGCTCCTGTATTTACATAAGATAATAACTTATTTTTAAGATCATCAACGCCAATTTTCTCTTTGGCAGAAATGTAAATGCTTGTTAGTTGTTGGTTGTTGGTTGTTAGTTTAAAATTGATTTTAGAAATTATTTCAGGTGAAATCAAATCCATTTTATTAATGATAATTAAGATTGGTTTTTGTGGAAACTGATTTCTTGTTTTGCCAACTTCAACTAGAATGGAGTCTATTTTTTCATCAACCGTCAACCGAGTACCATCAACCAAATAAAGAACCACCTGTGCTTGTTCAATTTTTTCGAAGGTTTTTTTAATTCCAATGCTTTCTACAAAGTCTTCTGTATCTCGAATTCCGGCAGTATCAATAAATCGGAATCCAATACCACCAATAACTAATTCATCTTCAATAGTATCACGTGTGGTTCCTGCAATTTCTGAAACGATGGCGCGCTCTTCATTCAATAAGGAGTTCAATAATGTCGATTTTCCAACATTGGGTTCACCCACGATAGCAATAGGAATGCCGTTTTTTATTACATTTCCAACAGCAAATGAATCAATTAAGCGTTTTAATACAAATTCAATTCTGTTTAATAGGTCTTTAAACTGAGTTCTATCCGCGAAAGCAACATCTTCTTCAGCAAAGTCCAATTCCAATTCGATTAAGGACGCAAAATTCAACAATTCTTGTCTCAATTTCATTATTTCATTACTAAATCCACCTCGCATTTGTTGCATCGCTATTTGGTGCGAGGCCTCATTATCTGACGAAATTAAATCGGCAACCGCCTCCGCCTGAGACAAATCCATTTTTCCATTTAAAAACGAACGTAAGGTAAACTCTCCTGGATTTGCCATACGGCACCCTTTTCGAAGTAATAATTGAATAATTTGTTGCTGAATATAGGTTGAGCCATGGCAAGAAATTTCGATAGTATTTTCGCCAGTGTAGGAGTTAATTCCTTTAAATATAGAAATTAATACTTGGTCTATCAATTTTTCACCATCAACAATATTGCCTAGATGCAAAGTATGCGATTTTTGTTTACTAATATCTTTACCAGAAATGGATTTAAAAACAGTCTTACAAATAGTTATTGCATCCGAACCAGAAACACGAATAATAGCAATTGCTCCTGATCCAGATGGGGAGGCTAAGGCTACAATGGTGTCATTTTGAATCATAGTTTGATAAAATAAAGTGTCAAAGTTACAAAGAAATTAATTGGTTATAATCTTAGGCTTTTTAAATTAAAAAAATCCGAAATTTCAATGAAGAAAAATCGGATTTAATTGACCATTATATTGGTTTGGTTTGTTAATTGTTTAGCATTACGGGCATTACAAGCATGGTAACTGTTTCGCCTTCTTCTAATCCGTCAACAGGAGTTAAAATTCCTGCACGATTTGGTAATGACATTTCTAGCATTATCATATCAGATTGCAGATTGGTTAACATTTCTGTTAAAAATCTTGAGTTGAAACCAATTTGCATATCATCACCTTGATAATCACACGTTAATCTTTCCTCTGCTTTGTTGGAATAATCAATATCTTCAGCAGAAATATTTAATTCTGCACCAGCAATTTTCAAACGAATTTGATGGGTAGTTTTATTAGAGAAAATCGCCACTCGACGAACTGAGTTTAAAAACTGAGTCCTGTCAATCATTAATTTATTCGGATTTTCTTTTGGAATAACTGCTTCGTAATTTGGGTATTTACCATCAATCAATCGACACATTAAAATGTAATTGTCAAATGAGAAAGTGGCGTTACTATCGTTGTATTCAATTTTAATTTCTGCATCTGAAGTACCTAAAATACTTTTCAAAATATTCAAAGGTTTTTTCGGCATAATAAAATCAGCTACTTGTGATGATTTTACATCAGTTCTCGCATATTTAACTAATTTATGTGCATCAGTAGCCACAAATGTTAATCCTTCTGGCGAAAATTGGAAGAAAACCCCCGACATTACTGGACGTAAATCATCGTTTCCGGCAGCAAAAATAGTTTTGCTAATTGCAGTTGCTAAAACTTCTGCAGGAACTAATGTAGTAGATGGATTGTCAAGATTTACTGTTTTTGGAAATTCACTTCCTTGTGAATATGCTAATGCGTATTTACCTGAATTAGAACTAATTTCTATAGTGCTATTCTCTTCAACTGTAAAAGTGAGTGGTTGCTCTGGAAATGTTTTTAATATTTCCAAAAGTAATTTTGCTGGTACAGCAACGCTTCCTTTGCTTTCAGAATCTATATCTAAAGTTGCAGACATGGTAGTTTCTAAATCTGAAGAAGAAACAGTTAATATATTGTTGTCTAATTCAAATAAGAAATTATCCAAAATAGGTAAGGTGTTGCTACTGTTGATCACACTCCCTAATACTTGTAATTGTTTTAATAAGTACGAACTCGATACTATAAATTTCATCTTTGGCTTTTTTAAATCAATCTATTAAATCTGAATTTTTCAGAATTATTTTATTTCTTTTACAAATATATCTTAATCTTATCAAATTGTGAAAACAAATTTATTAACAATTACTTGCTGTATTTTCTTTTTCTAAAGAAAGTGAAAATCAAACCAAATATTCCTAGTATAATTATTGGTAAACCTACGCTTATAATTTGAGCACTTGTATAATTATCATAGACTTTTTCTTTGTCTAAAATAGGTAGATTAACCACTTTATTTCGTATGTTAATAAGTCCAGAATCGTCTATTAAATAATTAACACAATTCATCATAAATTCTTTATTTCCGTACAATTTATTGGTCCATTTATCATAACCTAACTCCATTGGTTGATTATTTTTGTCCAATTGATTTTTGATGACATCACCATCGGAAATTACAATCATTTTATTGTATTTTCCCAAATTTAAAAATGATTTCTCTTCAAACGGTAATACTCGGTTTTCAAAACAAGAATGAAATTTTCCTTCTAATAAAACTGCAACAGGAATATTTCCTTTATTTAAAAACTCTTCTTGTTCAGGTCTATCGTTCACCATTTCTAACTTTACCTCCACTGGAGCTCCAACCAATCTTGAATATGGGGAAGATTTTAATAAAACGGTTTTCTTAATTCCGTTTTTTAAAGTGTCAATTCCATTTGTAAATTCAAATTTTACTGCATCAAGATTACTCACCACTGGATGCTTGACTGTAGAATAAACCAAAGGTGAATAAAACCAGGGAAATTGATTGTATTGAGTGCCACTACCATTTTCACCTATGGCAAGTGTGATAGGAGCAGCCATGATATCTTTTACAATATTTTGATTTAATCTCACCCCATATTTAAAAAACATATCGTTTAAATTTAAATCGTTTGGAAAGGCTAGGGTAGTTCCAGATTCATTATATAAATTATCCATTTCTATATTCACCTGATCAATAAGCCAAAGTGTTTTGCCACCATTCATTATAAATTGATCTAAAACAAGCTTTTCTTGGTCTGAAAATTTTTCAACTGGTTTTACAATAACTGCAAGATTATATTTCTTTAAAACAGCTAAGGTTTCAACCGGTTTTTTAGCAACAGAATCCAAAGTAAAAGTTCCGATAAAGCAGTTTTCTTTAACTTGTTTAATGAAATCTCCCATCAATAAATCATTTAATTCGCCATTCCCTTTGATTACTGCCACTTTTTTTTGTTTAGGTTTGGTAACCGAATTAAATGCACTTGTAAATGCATATTCTAAATGTTGTACCGAACTCACTACATTTTCAGCAATTGAAGCACCCATAATGTTTTTTAACAATGGAACTTTTACACTTCTTCCATGATATGTTGCAATTGCCCAAGGAAAAGCTACTTCTTGTGTTTGTTTACCCTTATCGTTTAAAGTTACATTTATTGGTGTTAAACCTCTTTCAAGAAACGCTTGAATAGTAGCGTCTCTTTTATCTTCTTCTTCCAATGGATTGATAAATTGAAATACTACATTTGAATTATAAGCCTTGAATTCTTCTAATATTTGTTGCGTTTCTGATTGTAATTTTTTCATTTCACCTGGAAACTCACCTTTTAAGAAAACATCTATTATTAATGGTTCTTTAACACCATCAATTATTTTTAATGTGGTAGGCGAAAGTGTATATCGTTGATCTGCAGTTAAATCAAAACGATGAAAATAGAAGTTACCCATAATATTGATGAGAAACAATACTAGTAATACTAATACTACCGATTTTAGATTTTTATTTTTCATCATTACAATTTCAAAGATTTTAATTTAAATACTGCAAGTGACATAAAAAATAATGTAACACTTAAAAAATACAGTAAATCGCGAGTATCTATAACTCCTCTGCTCATACTTTTAAAATGACTGTTCATGCCTAAATTGGAAATATTACTTTCCAAACTTGGCAAATAATTGGCAATTCCATCAAATCCAAAATAAAAAGTAAAACATAGTAAAACCGCAATTAAAAAGGCAATTATTTGGTTATTAGTCAAAGATGAAGTGAATACCCCAATAGAACAATAGCCTGAAATTAAAAACAATAATCCAAAATAAGAACCAATAGTACTTCCCATATCGATATTTCCTTCAGGCATTCCAAGTTTTGAAATTACATATACATAAATAGTTGTTGGAATTAGAGCTATTACAATTAATAACAATGATCCCAAAAATTTGCCACCTACAATTTCCCAAATACTTAACGGCTTGGTTAATAGTAATTCCAGGGTTCCTTGTTTCATTT
This sequence comes from Flavobacteriaceae bacterium, assembly GCA_009926065.1. Lineage (GTDB taxonomy): Bacteria > Bacteroidota > Bacteroidia > Flavobacteriales > Flavobacteriaceae > Flavobacterium. Next base: position 3,988 of record RFPP01000044.1, on the reverse strand, counting down.
CGTCTGCAAAACTTCTCATAGTAACGGCTGGAATAAGAAAAATCAATATCCAAGGTGAAATTGTAAAAAACGGACTCAAATCGGCAAAACCAGAATCTAAAATATTGTATTCGCCATTAAAAATCCATAAGAATAACCCATTCAAAATAAGAAAAATAGTGATTACTAAGTAACCAATAGACGAACCAAAAAAAGATCTAATCTCTCTAAATAATATTGCTTTCATTTTTTTATACTAAAGAAACCACCTTGTCAACGCTCCAAGCTTCTGGCTTATTATTAAATAGTTTTTTTGTAGTTGTCCAAATTTCGAAAAAAAGTTCAGAATTCCTATAATTTTCCAAATCTTGTTCGGTTTCCCAATAGCTATAGGTAAAGAAAACACTCTTGTTTGTTTTATCCTGATATAACTCTAATAAACGATTTCCTGGCGCATTTCGTATTTTCTTTTTTATAATTTCAAAGTTATCTAAAAAAATAGAAATCTTATCTTCATGAAAACTCATTTTTACAATTCTTACAATCATAAATTATTGATTAAAAAATTGAATTGTGATGCTATCTCTATAATTCAGTCCCAACAAACTTGATGCACTACCTACATTAAATGGATTACTCCTAAAAATGGCGATTTCTAAAAAACCAGCTTCATTAAATATTGCTAACTTATCACCCTCATAATCCTTAATTGGATATTTTCCAGTGTTACTAATATCAGAATATTTTGCCCAAATATTTCTTATAGGTTTGGATTTTTTCTGTAATCTATTTTGCAACAATGGAATTTCATAAGGTCGGCCTTTTCCAACTTCAATAAATAATTTTTTGGAAATGTTAGTTACTACATTTCCAAAATGATCAATGTAAACAACATATCCTTTAATTGAATTTTTATCGGCAGAAATACTAGGTTGAATTTCCGTTACTTCCTTAATCGTGTTTATCTCTTTACCAATCACATTCAATAGTCCTCCTTTTGAAAGATGGTTGGCAACTGTTACAAATACATCCAAATCTGAGGCATCTTCGGGTAATCGATCGTGAATATTGATAGACACCATTTTTTGAGGTATCACTTTTTGAGTTAATATACTTAGAATCCCATTGTCGGCACAAATAAAAAAGTGATCGTTCCATTGCATCGCAATATGTTGGTTTTCTTTATTTTTTTCAGCGTCAACCCCAATTAAGTGAACAGTCCCTTTGGGAAAACTATTATATGCAGATCCAATAATATAACTCGCTTGAAGGGTGTTAAATGGCTCAATGTTGTGAGAAATATCTACAATTTTAGCTTCTGAATTTTCAGTTAATATTTTACCTTTCAAAGCTCCTACAAAGTGATCTTTGAGTCCGTAGTCAGTGGTAAGGGTAATTATTGACATAAAATTGTTTATAACTAATTCAAGGATGTAAAACTAAAATATATTAAATTTGAATTGCAAAGCTAATAATTATCATTGACTAATTTTTAATTAAATCCAATACATTTGAACGAAAGAACTATTGAGCTCATAGACATTGCTCCAAAAGACTTCTGGGGTACCCAAGATTCTCACCTTGAAACAATAAAAAAATATTATCCAAAGTTAAAAATTGTGGCTCGTGGAACCACCATTAAAGTTTTTGGAGAAAAAGAATCACTTGATGAATTTGAGAGTAGATTCAATCGACTGATGGTTCATTTTAATAGATACAATAATATTGATGACAATGTGATCGAAAGAGTAATTCAAAGTGATACACATGACGATAATCGTATGGATGCCAAAGATAATATATTAGTTCATGGAGTAGGGGGCAAGATCATTAAAGCGATGACGGCCAACCAACATTTATTGGTTCAAACCATAAATAAAAATGACATGGTATTTGCCGTAGGGCCAGCAGGAACTGGAAAAACCTATACTGGTGTGGCTATGGCTGTTAAAGCACTTAAAGAAAAACAAGTAAAAAGAATAATATTGACCCGTCCTGCAGTTGAGGCAGGAGAAAATTTAGGATTTCTACCTGGTGACATGAAAGAAAAATTAGATCCTTACATGCAACCGCTCTATGATGCGTTGAGGGATATGTTGCCGAACGAAAAACTGGAAGACTACCTATTAAAAGGTATAATCCAAATTGCTCCTTTGGCCTTTATGCGAGGTAGAACATTAGATAATGCTTTTGTTATTTTGGATGAAGCACAAAACACTACCCATTCCCAAATGAAAATGTTCTTAACACGTATGGGAAAAAATGCTAAGTTTATGATTACAGGCGATCCTGGGCAAGTTGATTTACCCAGACGAACTATTTCTGGATTAAAAGAAGCTTTATTGGTACTGAAAGACGTCGATGGTATAGGAATTATTTATCTTGATGATAAGGATATAGTCCGTCATCGTTTGGTGAAAAAAGTCATTGATGCCTACAAGCAAATTGAAAATCACGATTAGAGTTTAGCTATTTGCCTTCAGTAATAGGAAAAAAAAGTAATTAGAAATTGGATAATTATTGCTTAAAAAAACACATCATTTTTTTTAGATACTTAAACTAGTTCATCATGACAAATTAGGATAATGTCAAGCTAAGAGAAAAATTTTATTTAATTACCTTCTCTTTTGCTTTCCTCTACAAAACAATCTACTTTTGCATTACACAACTACAAACAACACAATAAGTTAAATGAATACAATTACTACCACTAATTTTAATTTTCCAAACCAAAAGTCAGTTTACCATGGAAAAGTTCGAGAAGTTTATAATATCAATAACGAATTATTGGTTATGGTAGCCACTGATAGACTTTCTGCTTTTGATGTGGTTATGCCCAAAGGAATTCCTTATAAGGGTCAAATTTTAAATCAAATTGCGACTAAATTTATGGAATTAACTCAGGACATTGTTCCAAATTGGTTAATTGCAACTCCAGATCCAAATGTAGCAATCGGGCATTTGTGTGAGCCTTTTAAAGTAGAAATGGTAATTCGGGGCTATCTTTCTGGTCATGCTGCTCGCGAGTATGCCATTGGAAAAAGATCGTTGTGCGGAGTTTCTATGCCTGAAGGTTTAAAAGAAAACGATAAATTACCAAACCCAATTATCACTCCAACCACCAAAGCAGACAATGGAGAACACGATGAAGATATTTCTCGTGAGGATATTTTGGCAAAGGGAATTTTATCTGAAGAAGATTATTTGACATTAGAAAAATATACTCGTGCTTTATTTCAACGAGGAACTGAAATTGCTGCTAGCCGCGGTTTAATATTGGTAGATACTAAATATGAATTTGGAAAAACCAAAGATGGGAAGATTGTATTGATTGATGAAATTCATACTCCCGATTCTTCTCGTTATTTTTATGCGGATGGTTATCAAGAACGACAAAATAATGGTGAAGAACAAAAACAACTTTCTAAAGAGTTTGTGAGACGCTGGTTAATAGAGAACGGATTTCAAGGTAAACAAGGGCAGTCGATTCCCAACATGACTGACGAATATATCCAAACAGTTTCTGATCGATATATTGAATTATTTGAAAATATTATCGGTGAAAAATTCATTAAAGCGGATATTTCTGATATAAATAATAGAATAGAAAAAAACGTGTTTAATTATTTGTCAAAAAAATAAATTCCTCCCAATTTTATTGGCATTCTAAATAAAAATAAAAAAAATCGAACTTTTTTAATAGTTCGATTTTTTTTGTTAAAAATCACAGTTATTAACAATTTAATAAATATGTATTTGATAACTTTTAACATCAAGAATTATCAATTTGATTATTTTTTTTTAAGTTTGATATAATATTAACAATAATTTTATTAATTTTGTGATGTTAGTGGAGTCCAGAAACTACTTTAAACAACGGGGCGGAACCGAAAAGCCTTACGAGTAAGAAAACCAAATTTAACCAATTTAATTATGACAAATTTAATGTTTATTCCAAGTTTGATTGGAAAGTTAGCACCTACTGATTATGTAGGATTTACCTTTTTTG
>RFPP01000043.1 GCA_009926065.1 Flavobacteriaceae bacterium | reverse complement strand
CAATCTTTATTGACCAACATTGGTTTTCTACTGTCTAAAAAATCGTCTTCAGGTTTTACTTCAAAACCTTTTAAAAGTAGTGCTTTTATGTTTTTGCCTATAGCGATTTTTGGTTCTACCGAATAGGATTTCAGAATTTTTTTTACTTGCGTTGGTCTATGAACATGATAGGAAAGTGAAGAATGTCCGTGAAATCCTTCGGTGCCAAATAATTGTTCGTAATAAAATCCTCCATTAGGATTTTCAAATTGTGTATGTCTTTTTTGGGGAAACTCTCCGAGTTTATGATATATTGGCATCTTTTTTATTGTTTAAAGTTTAAGAATAAAGTTGGTTTAACTTCTATAATTATCTAATCAAAAAGATATAAATCATTCAGGGTTTCTCTTGATGAGAAATTGCAAATAATCTAATAATCCAATCCATGTTGTTTTCATATAACAAATATCGTAAAAAATATATTATAAAAAAAAGCGACTTCAATTGAAGCCGCTTTTTTTTATTTTCTGTCGTTGTCTAATCTTTCAAATTCTTCAGGATTATTTAATTTAGCGTGTTTCTTACTGTAAAGAAAATAAACGGCGATTCCTATAACTCCCCATAAAATAAATGCATACCAAGTTTCTTTTCTAACATATAACATTAAAAATAAATTAAAAGAAACTCCTAAAGTTCCAACTAAATATAATGCTGGAGTTCTGTATGGTCGTTCTAATTCTGGTTTTTTATATCTTAAAATCATTACAGCAATACACACCATTGCAAAAGCTAATAATGTACCCATTGAACACATTTCTGAAACTTTATCAATAGGAGTAAATGCGGCTACAACTGCTATAATCGCACCAACTAAGTAGGTACTTTTATATGGTGTTTTGAAATTTTCGTGTAGATCTTTGAAAAAAGGAGGTAGTAATCCATCTTTTGCCATTCCTAAAAATATACGCGTTTGACCTAACATCATTACTAGCATTACAGAAGTTAAACCTGCTGTGGCTGCAATAGTTATAATAAATACTGCCCACCCTAAACCGTTTTCTGCAAATGCTGAAGCGACTGGCGCGGATTTATCTAATACATCATATTTTACCATTCCTGTTAATACTAAAGAAACAAGTATATATAAAACAGTACAAATTACTAATGAAGCTACAATTGCAAAAGGGACATCTTTTTTTGGATTTATTGCTTCTCCGGCTTGGGTAGAAACGGCATCAAACCCGATATAGGCGAAAAATACAATAGTTGCAGCTGTCATAACTCCTCCAAAACCAAAATTAACTTTTTCTACACCATCAACAATAGTAGTAGTTTCAGCAGGTATAAATGGATGCCAGTTCGCTGTATCTATATAGAAAGCCCCAACAATAATAACAAACAATACTACTGCTATTTTTACAATTACAATAATATTATTCGTTTTTGCAGCTTCTTTAATTCCTTTTATTAATATTGAGGTTACTATTAAAGTAATTATTAATGCGGGTAAATTTATTGCAAAACTAGGCATGCTGATTAAATCTGTAGGAAATTCAGCATTGTGTTTAGTTACTTTCTCAGTTGCTGTAGCCAAGTCGTTACAAAGCCATATTGGAATATCAATATGGAATAAATGTAATAGTTTTACAAAATAACCACTCCATGCAACAGCAACTGTTGTGGCTCCCATCATATATTCTAGAATTAAATTCCACCCAATAAACCAAGCAAAAAGTTCCCCAACTGTTCCGTATGCATAAGAATAGGCGGAACCTTCCACCGGTAATACTGATGCAAATTCGGCATAACATAAAGAGGCAAATAAACAACCTATTCCTGCAATTACAAAGGAAAGCGCTAGTGCTGGTCCTGCATAATCATGTGCTGCAATACCTGTCAAAGTAAATATTCCACCTCCAATAATAGCACCAATCCCTAATGAAGTTAATCCCCATTTTGTAAGTACTCTTTTTAATTGACTTTTTTTCATATCAGCTTCAAAAGCAGAAACTGGTTTAACTCTCCAAATAGACATAATATGTGTTTTTTATAAATATTTTCAAATATATAGAAATTTATACAACATTGTACATTTTATAATTATTTGAATAAAATAATATTAAAAATAAAAACCAATTGAAATTAAAGTATACCCTTTTCTTAACTCTGGCGACCAAGTATACTTAATTTCTGCTGGTCCAACAATTGTTTCCAATCCATATCCTAAAGCATATCCTGAAAATTTTGGTTTTGAAATCCAATCGGTTGTTTCAAATAAATTATTATTTACTTGGGCAAAATTTCCGGAAAAATTAATATGATTTTTTTTATAAAATTCATAATCGATAGTTAATGCAGTCTTAATAAAACTATTCCCCGTAATACTCAAAAAGTCATAACCATAAAATGATCTAATATTGTTTATTGGATTAAATCCAAATCCGCCTAAGGCAAAATCTAATAATGGCTCTTTACCATTTCCAAATTTTAAGCCGGCATCAGCTTGAAACTCAATTGTAGCTTTTTTAAAAAATGATTTTACTATGCTGAATTCACTTTTGGCAATAGAAAAGGGTTCAAATTGATTTTTAAAATTAGTAGAACTTATATAAGTATTTATATTTGTTGAAAATGACCAGCCTTTCTTTGGAAAATATTTGTTATCGAAAGAATCATATTTTAAAGATTCGAAAACACTCCAATAATTATTATTTTCTAAAACAGGATTAGAATTTGAAATAGTTTCTGAACTAATTTTTAGATTTTTATTTTCTACCCCAATTCCTAATAGAAATTTTTGAAAGGAAACGGTTTGAACATAGGCTTGATTGGTGAAGTCTAAATAATCTATATTTAATGTATTTATTGCTAGTTGTGAATTAGCAAAATTAGAGAGAAAACCGATTGGTACATTTTTAGAAAAACTGCTATATTTAGATTTTATTCCAAAACTCCAATGAAATCCATTGTCTATATAATATTCAAAATTGTATCTAAAATTATCCCCCAATACTACATCAATGAAAGCAACGTCGTTTTTTGAAAACACTTTTTTTTCAGTTAAATTAACTAGAAAAGCACTTTTGAATAATCCGTCATAATGCAAGCCAAATTTTAATAAAGTTGTTTGAGGGCTTTCTACTAAATTTATATTTAAATCATCGTGGTTGTTATTTCTATCTATTGTATAGGTTATGGATTTAAAGTTTTGAGTAGCACTTAAATTATCGGTTCCTATTCTAAGATCATCGTAAACTATTTTAGTATTGGCATTGAAGCCTAACTTTCCTAATACATAAGAACGAGTATAATTAGGTAAATAATTGATATTGATGTATTTAATATAAAGTGAATCATTCCCCACATTTAGTTTTTCTTTTTTATAATTTTCTATAGGGTTGGCTATTTTTTTTATTTTTTCTAGTTGGTCATTTGCCGCTTTTTCACCTCTATTTATTATTTCTTCGATAGCATCAAATGATATTATTCCGTACTGATTTACTTCTGGTTTTATATAAATATCGGTAGCCGCTTTACTTGCTTTCATTTTTTCAATCATCTGAAGATTGTTAATTTGTACCAATATTTTAGTGGCATCATTCAAACTATTTCGGTCTTTAATTTCATCCTGGACATCCACACCAATAATAATATCCGCGCCAAGTTTCCGAATTTCTTCTACTGGAAAATTATTTGAAACCCCCCCATCAACAAGTAATTTTCCGTCCAATTCAACAGGAGCAAAAATAGATGGAAAAGCAGAACTTGCCAATAATGCTTTAGCCAAATATCCTTTATCTAAAACTACTTGTTGGCCGGTTTCAATATCGGTTGCCATGCATAAAAAAGGAATAGGCAATTTATTAAAGTCATGAATTTCTCTTACGTGCTTGGTCAACCTATTTATTAAATTATAATTGAACATCCCTTTGGATAATGATAATGGTATTCCTACTTTAAAATTATTAACAGGCAATGAAAAGGCATACAATTCATCGTTTCTTTTCTCATAAAAATTCTTTGATGATCTTGGAATGTAGTCTGTTATAAGATTATTAAAATCAGTATCTCTAAAAATAGAATCTAGTTGTGCTGCATTATAGCCCGATGCATAAAGCGCTCCAATTACCGATCCAACACTGGTTCCACCAATATAATCGATTTTCACTCCGGCGTTTTCAAGGACTTTTATCACCCCAATGTGTGCAAACCCTTTCGCACCACCACCGCTTAAAACCAATCCGATTTTAGGTCGAGTTTTAATAGTGTCTTGAGAGAACGTGGTTTGTGTTAAAAAAAAAACAAAGAGAATGATGACGGCTATATTTTTCATTTTTAGGCTTTAACGGTTTTGTAAAAGTCGATAATTTTTTTGGCTTTTGAAATACCCACCACTTCCGAAATTTCTTTTTCTGATGCCAATTTCAATCTTTTAACACTTTTGAAGTGCTTTATTAATGTTAGCATAGTTTTTTCACCAATTCCTGGGATGGTTTCAATAGAGGAATTCAGAGCTGATTTACTTCGTTTATCCCTATGAAATGTAATCCCAAATCGATGGGCTTCATTTCTCAAATGCTGAATTACCTTTAAAGTTTCCGACTTTTTATCTAAATATAATGGAACAGAATCTCCGGGGAAGAAAAGTTCTTCCAGTCTTTTTGCAATCCCAATAATGGCTATTTTTCCTCGTAATCCCAATTCGTCAATGCTTTTCAATGCAGATGATAATTGCCCTTTTCCTCCATCAATTATTATTAATTGTGGTAATGGATGTTTTTCTTCAAGCATTCTCTTGTACCTTCTAAAAACAACTTCTTCCATCGAAGCAAAATCATCGGGGCCAATAACTGATTTAATATTGAAATGTCGGTAATCTTTTTTGCTAGGTTTTCCATCTTTAAAAACCACACAAGCCGAAACAGGATTGGTTCCTTGAATGTTGGAATTATCAAAACACTCAATATGGCGGGGCTCTTCAGAAAGTCTTAAATCTTTTTGCATCTGTGCCATAATTCGGTTAGAATGCCTCTCTGGATCTACAATTTGAAGCTGTTTTAATTGATCCATTCGATAAAATTTAGCATTTCTAATCGACAAATCTAAAATTTGCTTTTTATCTCCCAATTGCGGAATCGTGATTTTTATGTTTTCCGCTAAATCAATAGGAAATGGAACAATAATCTCTTTTGATAATAAATTAAATCGGTCTCTTAATTCAAAAATGGCAAGTTGCAATAACTCTTCATCGGATTCATCCAATTTCTTTTTAATTTCTAAAGTATGTGAACGAATTATCGAGCCGTGAGAAATTTGCAAGAAATTTACAAATGCTGCGCTTTCATCTGAAACTATTGAAAAAACGTCAATATTGGTGATTTTGGGATTTATTATTGTAGAGCGAGATTGATAATTCTCTAAAACGTCTATTTTTTCTTTGATTTTTTGAGCTTCCTCAAATTGCATTTTGGAAGCAAAATCATTCATTAATCTTTTGAACTCCTTTTGACTTTGTTTGAAATTTCCCTTCAAGATTTCACGAATTGCATCTACTTGCTTTTGATAATTTTCTTCCGTTTCGTTTGCTTCGCAAGGACCTTTACAATTCCCAATATGGTATTCTAAACAAACTTTAAATTTATTATTCTGAATGTTTTTTTGACTCAAATCATAGTTGCAAGTCCGCAACGGATACAATTCTTTTATTAAATCTAAAATTGTATTTACAGTTTTAAAACACGTATAAGGTCCAAAATATTCCGAACCGTCTTTAACCATTCTTCTGGTTGGAAAAATTCTAGGGAAAGCTTCTTTTTTGATGCAAATCCAAGGATACGATTTGTCATCTCGTAACATCACATTGTAACGCGGTTGCAATGTTTTAATTAAATTATTTTCCAATAAAAGCGCATCGGTTTCAGTAGGAACGACGATGTGTTTTATGGTAACAATCTTTTTTACAAGGACATTTGTTTTGGCGGTTTCATGGATTTTATTAAAATAGGAAGCTACTCTTTTTTTAAGATTTTTAGCTTTCCCTACATATAAAATTCTATCTTCTTTATCATAATATTGATATACCCCTGGTGCGTCGGGTAAAGTTTGTATCTGAAGTTGTAAAGAAGCATTTAGCATTTTATAAATTATTTCAATTTAAATAAAAAGGGTTGCATTTTATTGTTTTTCAAATTTACAAAATCTCGCATTCAAAAGCGAAAAACAAACAACAACTTCAAATTTATAACCCATAATTTTCTACTTTTAACGTTTTAACTAAATTATGAGTACTTTAGAACATAAAAGCATCACTATTTTAAAAGAAACTGTTTTGCCAGGCGAAAGTAAAACAATTAACATGGAAATTGCAACTTTGCATACCATGACTAAATTAAAAGTTCCAATAATTGTAGAACGGTCAAAATACAGCGGGCCAACAATTTTACTTTCTGCGGGTTTACATGGCGATGAAATTAACGGAATTGAAATTGTAAGAAAAATAATTACCAAAAATATCAACAAACCAAAAATAGGAACCATCATTTGTATTCCGGTGATTAATGTATTTGGATTTGTGAATCAAACTCGAGAATTTCCTGATAAAAGAGATTTAAATCGTGTTTTTCCAGGGAGTAAAAAAGGGTCTCTTGCTAGTAGATTTGCTTATTATCTTTTAAAGGAAATTATGCCTCATATTGATTATGCTATTGATTTTCATGCAGGTGGTGCCAGTAGATTTAACGCTCCGCAGATTAGAATTGTTCCAAAAAATCTCGAGTTAAAAAAATTGGCCGATATTTTCCATGCCCCTTTTGGGTTGTATTCAAAAAATATTGCAGGTTCCTTTAGAAATGCTTGTGATAAATTGGGCGTAAAAATGTTATTGTTTGAAGGTGGAAAATCGGTGAATATTAATGAAGAAGTAACGCAAGTAGGAATTGAAGGAACAAAGAGAGTATTAGACCATCTTGGGATGCTGAGTGAAAAAAAAGAAGTTAGCTATCCTGAAAAGCCAACTATCTATATCACTAAATCGAACTGGATTCGGGCTAAATATTCTGGAATGTTTCACGGTTATACCGATATTGGAAATTATGTTACTAAAGGTCAAATACTGGCCACTATTTCTGACCCCTACGGAAAAATAGAATTTACGGTAAAAGCGCCCAATTCAGGATATATAATCAATGTAAATGACGCACCAATTGTTTACCAAGGTGATGCCATTTACAATATTTCAACACAAATTAGCGATGTTTAAAAAAGAAATTCGTATTAAATACAAGGAACTTCGCAATTCTTTATCTGAAAATCAGATTGAAGAATTGAGTTTGGCTATTGCCAATGGAGTGTTGTCACTTCCAATTTGGGAGAAAATATATTTTCATGTTTTTCTTCCCATCATAGAACAGAAAGAAGTCAATACCGAATATCTGTTACATTTATTATCTGGCAAGGACAAAGAAATTTGTATTTCGAAAAGTGATTTTGAAACTCGAAAAATGACTCATTTTTTATTGACTGATAACACTAAAATCAAAAAAAACGAATACAATATTTCTGAACCTGTAGATGGAATTGAAGTGCCTTCAAACAAAATGGAAGTGGTTTTTGTTCCTTTATTAGCGTATGATAAAAATGGAAATCGCGTTGGTTATGGAAAAGGGTTCTACGATAAATTTTTAGCGGAATGTAATCCAAATACTATTAAAATTGGACTTTCTTTTTTTAACCCTGAAGAATTAATTTCAGATATCAATGCTACAGACATCCAACTCAATTATTGCGTAACTCCAAAAAGAACAATAAAATTCTAAATTTACTCTGCAGCCTGAGTTTTAGGGAAGGCTTTTTTATTGAATACAATCAGTATTCCCACTCCTGTTGAAATTGCCATATCGGCAACATTGAAAATAGCATTGAAGAAGGTGAAGAATTTTCCGCCCCAAAATGGTAACCAAGTTGGTAAATTTCCTTCCCAAATAGGAAAATAAAATAAATCTACTACTTTGCCATAAAATAATTCTCCGTAAGGTTTGTCAGAGAATAAAGTTGCAACTGTATGGTAGCTGTCATCAAAAAATACACCATAAAAAACAGAATCGATAATATTCCCAAAAGCTCCTGCAAAAATGAGCGCTATGGCTACAATTAAAAAATTGGAACTTTGTTTTTTTACTGCATCCCAAAGCCAATAGGCAATTCCTGTTACGGCAAATAATCGGAAAACAGTTAAAATTATTTTTCCGTAAGAACCTGGAATTTGAGTACCCCAAGCCATTCCTTCATTTTCAATAAATAGAATTTTGAACCAACTGAACACTTCCACTTCCTCACCTAAAATAAAATGAGTTTTAATGTAGATTTTTGAAATTTGGTCAATTAATAAAATAATGAAAATTAGTAAACAGGCTTTCTTTAATGACATTTTGTAAATTTTGATACCGCAAAAATAATACTATTTTTAATACAAAACGCCCCTAAAAAGGAGCGTTTTAATTATTGTTAGATTTTATTATCGCTGTAAATTCTTAGCTTCAATACTCATTGTAGCATGAGGAACCACTAACAATCTTTCTTTGCTAATTAATTTCCCTGTTACTTTACAGAAACCGTAAGTTTTATTTTCGACACGGAAAAGTGCATTTTTCAAGTCGCGAATAAACTTTTCTTGACGAATTGCCAATTGTGAATTTGCTTCTTTTGACATCGTTTCGCTTCCTTCTTCAAATGCTTTAAAGGTTGGAGACGTATCGTCTGTTCCGTTATTTAAGTCGTTCATATAAGCACTTTTTATCAACTCTAAATCTGTTTGTGCTTTTTGTATTTTGTTTAAAATTAGCTCTTTGAACTCTGCTAAATCTGCATCAGAGTATCTTAATGTGTCATCTGCCATTTTATTCTTATTTATAAATTGCTATTTTGGTTGTTATTTCATCAAATTCTATTGCAAATCCGTTTTCTAAATCGTCTACAAAAACCAATAAATCAGTTAATGTTTCTGATTTTATGTAGGCTTCATTGTTAAGAATTGCTTTTTCCAATTCTCCATTTCTTTGAATCTGGACTTTGATTTTATCTGTAACTTCAAATCCAGAATCTTTTCTGATATTCTGAATTCTATTTACTATTTCTCTTGCAATTCCTTCCTGATGCAATTCCTCAGATATTGATATATCCAACGCCACCGTAATTCCATTGGAATTGGCTACTAACCATCCTTCAATATCTTGAGAGGTTATTTCAACTTCTTCTAACGTTAAAGTTATACTTTTTTCTTGAATTATTAAATTAATTTCCCCATCTCTTTCAAATTTATTAATTTGATCTGAAGAAAATCCTTGTATCTCCTTGGCAATCAAGCCCATATCTTTTCCAAATCTCGGTCCTAATGTTTTAAAATTAGGCTTAATTTGCTTCACCAATATCCCTGACGCATCGTCTAAAAGTACAATTTCTTTCACGTTTACTTCCGCTTTTATTAGGTCGGATACTGCTTCAATTTCGGCACGTTGACTCTGCTCAAGTATTGGTATCATTATCTTTTGTAAAGGCTGACGTACTTTTATCATTTCCTTTTTTCGTAACGATAATACTAATGAGGAAATGGTTTGCGCTTTCTCCATTTTACTTTCTAAAGATTTATCAACATACTTTTCAACGCATTGAGGAAAATCAGCTAAATGTACGCTTTCAAATTTTTCTGATTGTGTTGCTGATGTTAAATCTCTGTATAATTTATCCATGAAAAATGGAGCAATAGGAGCGCCTAATTTGCTTATCGCTAATAAACATTCGTACAAAGTTTGGTAGGCAGCAATTTTATCTTGAGCATATTCTCCTTTCCAAAACCTTCTTCTACACAAGCGAACGTACCAGTTACTTAGGTTTTCCTGAACAAAATCAGAAATTGCTCTAGCGGCTTTTGTAGGTTCATAATCTTGATAAGCAGAATCAACTATTTTTATCAAAGTGTTCAATTCTGAAATAATCCATTGATCAATTTCAGGGCGGTTGTTTATTGGAATTGTTGCTTCTGAATACTTGAAATTATCAATATTGGCATACAAACTAAAAAAGGAATAGGTATTATAAAGCGTTCCGAAAAATTTTCGACGTACTTCTGTAATTCCTTCTAAATCGAATTTTAAATTGTCCCAGGGATTGGCATTTGAAATCATATACCAACGAGTAGCATCAGGGCCATGTTCTAATAAAGTATCAAATGGATCGGCGGCATTTCCTAAACGTTTTGACATTTTATGTCCATTTTTATCTAAAACTAACCCGTTTGAAACTACATTTTTATAAGATACTTTGTCGAAAACCAAAGTTGATATTGCATGTAAGGTGTAAAACCAACCTCGAGTTTGATCCACTCCTTCCGCTATAAAATCAGCAGGAAAAGCTTTGTTCTCATCAATTAAATCTTTGTTTTCAAAGGGATAATGCCATTGAGCATATGGCATCGCTCCTGAGTCAAACCAAACATCAATTAAGTCGGATTCTCTTTTCATCGGTTTCCCAGATGCAGAAACTAAAGTAATTTTGTCAACCACATTTTTATGTAAATCAACCAAATCATAATTGGATTCCGACATATTTCCGACTTCAAAGCCTTGAAACGGATTTGTTTTTTGGAATCCAGCAGCGATTGATTTTTCAATTTCATTATATAATTCTTCTACAGAGCCTATTATAATTTCTTCTGTCCCGTCCTCACTTCGCCAAATTGGCAATGGGATTCCCCAATATCTAGATCGAGATAAATTCCAATCGTTAGCATTTTTTAACCAATTTCCAAAACGTCCTTCACCTGTTGCTTTAGGTTTCCAGTTGATGGTTTCGTTTAAATCGAACATTCTATCGCGTACTTTTGTTATTTCAATGAACCAAGAATCCAATGGATAATACAAAATTGGCGTATCAGTTCTCCAACAATGTGGGTAACTGTGAACATATTTTTCAACTTTAAAGGCTTTATTTTCTTCTTTTAACAGAATAGCGATTTCTACATCGACTGAACGTTCAGGAGTTTCGCCCTCTTTATAAAATTCATTTTTAACATATTTCCCAGCAAATATTCCAGTATGAGAAGTGAATTTACCTTGTAAGTTTACCAAAGGCCCTGGAATCCCATTTTCGTCTAAAACTAACATTGGTGGAACTTCAGGAACTGCTTCTTTGGCTACTTTAGCATCGTCTGCACCAAATGTTGGTGCTGTATGTACAATACCTGTTCCGTCTTCAGTTGTAACAAAATCTCCAGAAATTACTCGGAATGCATTTTCAGGATTTTGATATGGTAATGCTAATTGCAATAATTGTTCGTAACGAATCCCAACTAAATCTGATCCTTTGCATTCAGTTAAAATTTTAAATGGAATTTGTTTATCCCCTGCTTTGAAATTGACAAAATCGGATTGGTCTTTGCTTTCGAAAAAGCCTTTTGAGAATTGTTTTCCAACTAAATTCTTAGCTAAAATTACTTTTATTGGTAAATAGGTATATTGATTAAAAGTATCGACTAAAACGTAATCTATTTTTGGTCCTACGGTTAATGCTGTATTACTTGGTAAAGTCCAAGGAGTTGTGGTCCAAGCCAAGATATAGATATCGCCATAATCCTTTAAAAAACTTGGTAATGATTTGTTTAGTGCTTTGAATTGAGCTACAACAGTTGTATCGGTAACATCTCTATAACTTCCTGGCTGGTTTACTTCGTGTGAAGACAATCCAGTTCCGGCTTTTGGTGAATACGGTTGAATGGTGTAGCCTTTATACATCAAATCTTTATCATAGATTTGCTTTAAAAGCCACCAAACCGATTCCATATACTTTGATTTATAAGTTACATATGGATCGTCCATATCAACCCAGTAGCCCATTTTTTCAGTTAAATCGTTCCACACATCGGTGTAACGCATTACTGTTTTTTTACAAGCTTCGTTATATTGTTCTACAGAAATTGTTTTACCTATGTCTTCTTTGGTAATTCCAAGCTCTTTTTCGGTTCCTAATTCTACAGGTAAACCATGAGTGTCCCAACCTGCTTTTCGCTTTACTTGGAAACCTTTTTGAGTTTTATATCTACAAAAAATGTCTTTAATTGCTCGAGCCATCACGTGATGAATTCCTGGCAAACCATTTGCAGATGGTGGCCCTTCAAAAAACACGAATGGCTGCTTGCCTTCGCGAGTGGTTATACTCTTCTCGAATATGTTCTCTTTTTTCCAAAAATCAAGTACTTCTGACGCCACTTTTGGTAAGTCAAGTCCCTTGTATTCTCTAAATTTGGTGCTCATTTTATCCTTTCCTTAAATCGTTTTGCGAAAGTAATAAAATAATATTGAAAGTAGAAAGTGAAACTAGGAAAGTTATGTTTTTAGAGATAATTAAAAACGAAGAAGCCGAGTTTAGATAATTCCAAACTCGGCTTTAATATTTTAATAAACTGTTTACTTCACAATAAGGAATTCAGAACGTCTGTTTTGAGCGTGTTCTTCTTCAGTACAAATTTCTTTACAATCTACTTTTGGTTCGGATTCTCCAAACCCTTTTCCAGTTATTCTTCCTGAAGCAATTCCTTTAGAAAGTATATATTGAACAGTTGATTTAGCTCTTCTATCAGATAAATTTAAATTATAAACATCACTTCCTCTGTTGTCTGTGTGAGATTTTGCAAAAATAACAAGCTTGTCGTTGGCCTTCATAACTTGTACTAACTTATCCAATTCAAAAGCTCCTTCTTGAGTAATATTGCTTTTGTTGAATTCAAAATAAATAGGATTTAATACAATTTCTGTAGGTTTTATTATAACCTCAATTGGATTAAGTGGTGCTGGAACGATTAATTTACCACCTTTATTTTTTGCAATACTAAATACTCCGCTTTCGTAACCGTCTTTAGTAACTTGAAGGCTATACTCGGTATTACATTCTAAAATAAAATCAACATTTCCGTTTACATCTGAGGTTTTAGTTTCAATAATATTTTTTTTGTCATCTAATATTGCCACTTTTGCTCCTTCTAAAATAATTCCTGAAACGGCATTAGTAACGCGAATGGTAGTTTCAACATTGCAAATAGGTTTTGCAATATATAAATCATCTGATTCTTCACGATTACTAGAAAAGAAGCCTAGGTTTCGTTTTGTATTAAACGAAAAAGAGAAGTCATCTTTTTCACTATTTACTGGTTTCCCAAGATTTAAGGCGTTTTCTGATTTATTTAAATTGATAAAGTATATATCTAATCCCCCAAGTCCTTGTCTAGAATCTGACGAAAAATATAGCACGTTATCTTCGGTAATCGAAGGGAATTGTTCATTTCCTTCTGTATTAATTTTCGAACCTAAATTAACTGGTGTTCCATATACATCGCCTTCAGAAACATCAACTTTCCAGATGTCATTCCCTCCAAATCCTCCCGGCATATTTGAGTTAAAATAAAGGGTTTTGCCGTCAGCACTAATACTTGGATTACTTATTGAATATGTTTTATTATTAAAAGGCAATTGTTTTACTTCAGACCATTTATTATTCACCTTTGTAGCCTTGAAAAGGTACATTTGACTAAATTTAGTTTTGATGTTTTTAATGTCTTCATAATCATCAATTACACGGCTGTCTCTGGAAAAATAAATTGTATTTCCGTCAGCGCTAACGCAAGCAGGTCCATCATGCCATATTGTATTGATATCTTCTACTTCAATTGGGGCTGTTAATGAATCATTTTCGAGTAAATTTGCTTGATAAACATCTAAATATGACTCTTCCTTCCATCCTGTTTTTTTCTTGGATATCTTTCTTGAACTTGAAAAATATAGTACATTATCATTTGTCAACTTCGGTCCAAAATCTGTATATTGACTATTAATTGTAACCGGTAATAAATTAAATTCTTTTTGTTTGCTAAGTAATTTAGGAATATAGTTTGGGTTTTCGTTGAATAAAATTGCTCTAATATCTTTTGGGTTTTTACTTGCAAAAATTGCCATTTGGGCATTAGATTCTTCATATCTTCCTGCAGCTTTTAACATTTGAGCATACTTAAAATAAGTTTCTGCTTCTTGTGGCTGTGTTAGCGAAAGTGCATACCATTTAATTGCTTCTGTGGTATTAAACATGTTGTAGTAACTCTCTGCTAGTTGATTGTAAATATAATTTTGTTTTATCCCGGTCCCCACTAGTTTTAAATATTCTTTACTAGCATCAAGATATTCAAATCGTTTAAATAATTTATCGGCCCAAGCGGTTTGGCTATCTTGTGCTTTAACAGAAATTGTGCTTATAAACACAAAACTTAATGTCAGAAATATATTTTTCATTACAGATGTTATTTATATTAGAAATATCTAGGTGAATGTGATACTTTTTTAGGCACATATAAATCAAATAATAAAATGATTTCATGAGATGATGGAGTAGTTACATTCAAGTCAGAAACAATATGATCATAGGCATATCCAACTCTCAATGAAGGATTAATGGCATAGTTAACCATTAAACCAAAGGAATCATTTAATCGGTAAGTTGCTCCTGCTTCAAACTTTTCTTGGTATAAAAAATTAGTAGAAACATCTATCGATGGTTGAGTTCCTACTGCTGACTTAATCATTCCAAAAGGTTTAAATTTCAAGTTAGGATTAACGTCAAATACATAACCTCCCGTTAGAAAATAATGTTGGGTCTGAGTCCCGTATTTTCTACCATTATAATCTAAATGGACTGCTTTTAACATATTAGGAATGGAAAATGCTAAGTAATAATTATCCGTATAATAAAATAATCCTGTTCCTAAATTAAATTTAGAATTATTTGTGTTTTCTTGAAAAGCGCCATCATTAGGGTCTGGAAGTGTGGGTTGAATAATACTTCTTAATCCAATTTTTTGAAATGTAACTCCTGCTTTTAACCCGAAAGCTAATCTTGATTCTCCTCCTAAATTTAATGTATAAGAAAAGTCCCCGTATACATTGTTTTCTTCAACTGGTCCAATTCTATCAGAAAGTATTGATAACCCTAAACCAACATTTTTTCCAACTGGTGAAGAACCAGAAAACGAGAATGTTGTTGGAGCATCCTCTATTTGAATCCATTGTTTTCTGTATAATATCCCAAAAGATAAATTTTCTTTTGAGCCAGCATAAGCAGGATTAATAATATTCATATTATACATATATTGTGTATAATGTGGTGCTTGTTGTGCATTAATATCAAGAAACGATATTAAAAATAAAATAGCTAATAAAAATATTTTTTTCATAAGGGTTAAATTTAGGATTATTAAGCGCTGATTCAACTCAGCGCTTAATTAATCTTAATATTATCGATTAATATAGATCCATCCAGTTATAGACTCACCTGAATTTCTTGTAATTACATAATAATAGGTTCCATCTGGTAGTTCACTTCCACTTTCAGATTGTCCTCGCCATTGATTAGTATAATTTGGTCCATGGCTATAAACTCGGGTTCCATATCTATTAAAGATGCTTAGAGATTTAACATCAGATAAAATGAATGCCTCGTTATCTCCATCTCCATTTGGAGAAATCCCTTTTTGAATTGTACAAGTAATTCCATCTACTTGTTGTGAAGTTACATATCTACATCCATTAACAGTTACTGTTGATATATAATTTCCTGGTGTACTAATTACTATTGAAGGATTTGATGTAGGTCCAAAGGTAAATCCATTTGGTCCACTCCATTCGTAAGTAGCATTTGCTGGATTGAAAGATCCTGCAACTGGCAATGCTGTAATTGTAAAGTCGGGTCCAACACAAACTGCAGTTAATTGGACATTAATTTGAGGAATTATATTGAATGAAGTTGTTGCTGTAACTTGAGGACATCCTCCAGCAGCAGGTATAGTATAAGTTACTGTATAAGATCCGGCAGCACTTGTACTTACATTGAAAGATCCTGAAGTGGCACTAATTGAAAGTCCAGAAGGTGATGCGCTAAATGTTCCGCCTGTTGTTCCAGTTAATGTTACTGTTTGTGTAGCAGTATTGTCATAACAATAAAAAGCATCACTATAAGCAATTGTAGCCGAAGGCAAATTAGTAATTATTACTTGCGCTGTGGCAACTACAGCTGGACATCCTCCAGTCGCAGCGATAGTATTTGTTACAGTATAAGTTCCGGCTGTACTTGAAGATAAATTAATTACCCCTGTTGTTGGATTAATGCTTAACCCTGCTGTCGATGTGAATGTTCCAGCTACGCCTGCACCAGTAAATGTTGGACTTGGATTTGTTCCGTTTTTACAATAAGGCGAAGCGGTATAACTAAACGTTCCTACTTGCGGCGCAGTAATAGTAATTGCAAAAGTTGCAGTAACTGATCCGCAACCAGCGGCAGCAGCTATTGTATTAGTTATGGTATAGTTTCCTGGTGTACTTGTAGATAAATCAATAGCGCCAGTGGTACTATTTAAAGTGAGGCCCGTTGAGGAGGTAAATACTCCAGCAGTACCTGTGATTGTAATTATAGGATTAGCTCCTGATTTACAGTAAATAGGTGAATTATAACTAAATGTTGCGACTGGTAATGCAGTTATTGTAACTTGAGTAGTAGATTGAACTTGCGCACATCCATTTGCAGCAGCAATAGTATTTGTTACAGTATAATTCCCTGGTGTACTGGCTCCTAAATTGATTACTCCTGTTGTAGCATTAATGCTTAATCCAGTTGTAGAAGTAAATGTTCCAGCAATTCCTCCACCTGTAAATGTAGGACTTGGATTTGTTCCATTTATACAATATGGTGTCCCTGAGTAATTAAATGAAGCAATTGGTGCTGCAGTAATTGTTATTTGGAAAGTGGCTGATACGCCAGGACATGAAGAAGTAGCTGCAATAGTATTTGTAATTGTATAATTCCCCGGAGTACTTGTAGATAAATCAATTGCTCCAGTTGTGCTATTTAATGTAAGCCCTGTTGAAGAAGAAAATACTCCTGGGCCACCACCATTAACATAAGAAATTATAGGATTTGCTCCTGTTTTACAAAACGTAGAAGCGTTATAATTAAATGATGCTATTGGTGCTGCGGCAACCGTAATTGACATAGTAGTTGAGTTAGCACATTGATTTGCATTCGGTGTAAATGTATAGGTAGTAGTTCCTATAGATGAAGTACTTACAGCTGCATTCCAGGTTCCTGTTATTGCAGGTGTATTGGTAGAAGAGGTTGGCAAAGAAGGCGCAACGCTATTCTGACATAACGTAGGAATTTGATTAAATGTAGGCGTTCTTACTGGGCTTATTAATGCATTTCCTGTTGCTGGTAAAGAAGAACATCCTAACCCTGTTATTGAAACCGCATCTATAAAGTTACCAACAGTAAGGTTTCCAGAGCCTGAACTTACTGATACAAATCTTACAGTGTAATCAGTAACTCCGTTGTTTGGGAATGTATAATTAATACTGTTAAATACCCAAGCACTTGGTGTGGCAGAGAAGTTTCCTAAACTTGCATATGGGCCTCCAACAGGGCCTATCTCTACTCTCATAACATCAGTTCCTGAAAAACGTCCCCTGTGAGCAAATGAAATATTTACTGAAGACCCTGGTATAATTGATATGTTTTGGAAAAGCGTTGAAACCTGATTCGCATTTAATTCGATAAATTGAGTCCCTGAGTAGGCATTAGTACTTTCTGTGCCATTAGTCCAAACTTCAATAATTCCATCTGTTGCAGTGGTTCTCCAACATTGGAAATTATTTTGATTAATAAATCCTAATGACCCCATTGCAATTCCGGTAGGACTTTCAAAATCTGAATTACAGAAATTATTTTGTTGAGTAATAACTACAGTATACGCCCCCGAAACTGATGCGTTAAATGAGGGTACATTTCCTGGATTCGTTGCTCCTGAGGGCACCGTCCAAGTATAATTATAATTAGCAGGAATAGTTGGTGTAGCAGTAATTGTAGCAGAAGTACTTGAACAAACTGTTGGACTATTTACTGAAACTCCTATAACAGGATTCACTATAATTGATTTAGTTGTAGTTAGTGCACACTGGCCTGGATTTGGAGTAAATGTGTATGTAGTAGTTGCAAGATTATTTAATGCTGGCGACCAAGTTCCTGTAACTCCATTTTGTGAGGTAGTTGGTAATGCAGATAAATTTCCTCCATTACAAATTGGGGCTATATCTAAAAATGAAGGAACAACACTTAATGGATTTA
>RFPP01000042.1 GCA_009926065.1 Flavobacteriaceae bacterium | reverse complement strand
AAAACAATTTTAGAATTGGGAGTTTTATCTTTCATTTTCAATTTAATTTCAGGCATACCTTTTAATCCAAAGATAAACGAATCGGCATCAGTAACTTCAAATTTTGCAATGCTATCTGGCATTAATTTCTCAAAATTGTTTACATTACAAAGTGCATTAAACAAATAATTAGCATTATTCTGAATAGTAACTTTAGGACTTTCTAAATTCATAATAGTTGAAATTTTTCGCAATTTATTTTCCCCAGGTTGATGGACTATTTCTCCATTCTTGTAGGGTAATTTCTTCTTCTTCAGTGATATATCTTTTGGCTACAGCCAATGGTAAAAGGTTTTCGTAATTACTCAAAGTATATAAATCAACATTTGCTTTTTTGAAGTTATTAGAGGCAACCTCAAAACCATAACTAAAAATAGCAGCCATACCTTTAACATTTGCACCAGCTTCTTTTAATGCTTCAACAGCAAGTAAACTGCTGTTTCCTGTGCTAATTAAATCTTCAACAACTATTACGTTTTGCCCTTTTTGCAAATAACCTTCTACTTGGTTCAATCTTCCATGTTTTTTTGGTTCTGGACGAACATATACAAATGGTAATCCCAAACTTTCCGCAACTAGAATACCAATTCCAATTGCCCCCGTGGCAACACCTGCAATTACATCGGGTTTTCCAAATTGTTTTTCTATATTTTTAGAAAACTCTTCACGTAAGTAGTTCCTAACTGCTGGAAATGAGAGAGTTATCCTATTATCACAATATATTGGTGAACACCATCCAGAAGCCCAAATAAAAGGATTTCGCGGATTCAATTTAATTGCATTAATTTGTAAAAGTAATTCGGCAGTTTTTTCGGCTGTGTCTTTATTAAAAATCATAGTACAAATGTATAAAGTTTTTGTCAACGATAAACCACTTTTTTTAACAAATCAAATTTTCAAGGAAACAGATTTCCAATTATTCCTTCTTGAAAGTGTTGATTTCAAACAGCTTATTGTAAAAATGTACCAAAATAAAATTCAAAAAGCCTATTTATATTACCCCGATGAAAAGGAAATTATGAAGGTTTTAAAGTCAAAAATTCCCGTTAATAAAGCTGGTGGCGGATTGGTTTATAATAAAAATGGCGAAGTTTTATTCATTTTTAGAAATGGGAAATGGGATTTACCGAAAGGAGGATCTGATAAAGGAGAAGATATAGAAGATACTGCCATTCGTGAAGTAGAAGAAGAAACCGGCGTTAAAGGATTATCTATTACAAAAAAACTTCAAAAAACGTATCATATTTTTAAGCGAAACGGCGTTTACAAACTAAAAATTACCCATTGGTTCGAGATGCATACTTCCTATGATGGAATTCCCATTGGCCAAGCCGAGGAAGGAATTGAGAAGGTAGAATGGAAAAACCCGGAACAAATTAAAGAGGCACTTAAAAATTCCTATGAAAACATTAAATTGTTGTTTGAACCAGATTTTTAAATCTGTTATTTTTTTCCTACAGGTCACTTCATTACAATTTTTTATATTTTTTTCCATACAATAACCCTGTCGAACTTTAGATTTAAGATTTCATATTTTCATTCAAGAATAGTTGAAGTTTTTTTTCAGTCTTATATATTTCAGCAATTTTGAACAATTAGAAAGTAGATAGGCATCCCAATTGTTATATTTATTGGAAATGTTATTGCCAGTGCCATGGGTAATAAAAGTCCTGGATTAGCCTTTGGTACTGAAATTTTCATTGCTGCTGGAACTGCAATATAAGAAGCACTTGAAGCTAAAACTGCAAACATAAATCGATTAGTTACATCTTGTGTTACATAGCAACTAACAAAAGCGATGATACATCCATTAACAAGTGGAATAATAATTGCGAAAATTATTGGAAACCAACCATAGGAAAAAAATGCTTTCAATTTTTTACCGCTAGTAATTCCCATATCAAGAAGAAAAATCGCAAGAAATCCTTTAAATAAATCGTTTGTAAATGGCTTTATACCCTCTGCCTGTTTTGCATTTGCTACATAACCTATTATCAAACTTCCTATTATAAGTAATACACTTCCATTAGTTAAAGAATGTTTTATCACGCTACTTTTCTTAATTTTTTGTGTTACGTCTTTATTAAATATTGAAATTAGAATTAATCCAATAATTATTGCCGGTGATTCCATTAATGCCATAACTGCTACCATATAACCATGAAGTTCGAGTTGTAGCGATTCTAAATAGGTAACCGCTGTTACAAATGTTACAGCGCTAACAGAACCATAGGCAGCTGCAATTGCTCCAGCATTAAAAACATTTAATTTTCTTCGAAGTATAAAAAAGGTGTATAATGGAATCATTAAAGAGATAAAAATACCAAACATCATTGCCCAACCTATTTCCATGGTAATAGATTCATGGGAAAGTTCCTGACCGCCTTTAAAACCAATTGCAAATAATAGGTACAATGAAATAAACTTGGAAGAATTCTCAGGTATTTCCATATCACTTTTTAAATATACTGCTAAAACACCAAGTGCAAAAAAAAGTAAAGCTGGGTTGGTTAAGTTATCAACTAGTAAATCAAAATTCATATTTTTAATTTTTAATATTGGTTAGTTTTTACAAGTATTTTTTCTCTTATTTTCTAATTAATATTGGTTACTCATTATCTAATTTTTGAAAATAATAATCTTTTTCCTAATATTCCTTCATTAAAAAATCCATCATCATAAACTAAATTTCCATTGACAAAAGTTTTTACAATTTTGCTTTTAAAGATTTGATTTTCAAATGGTGACCATTGACATTTATATAGAATATTCTCCGGAGTTACTTGCCATTTTTGGTTTAAATCAACTAATACTAAATCGGCATAATATCCTTCTCGGATATAACCTCGTTCCTTTATTCTATAGATTTCTGCAACATGGTGACACATTTTCTCTACAATTTTTTCTAGACTGATTTTTCCTTTATGAAATAATTCAAGCATAGCAGGTAAAGCATGTTGAACTAATGGACCTCCTGACATAGATTTGAAATAATTACCACTTTTTTCTTTAATTGTATGAGGAGCATGATCTGTCGCAATTATATCCAATTTATTTTCTAAAAGTGCTCTTAATAAACCGTTTTTGTCTTCCTCGGATTTTACCGCAGGATTCCATTTTATTTTTGAACCCAATTTTTCATAATCAGTATTTGAAAACCAAAGATGATGGACACAGGCTTCGGCAGTAATTCTTTTTTTATTAATTGGGAGAAGGTTTTCAAATAAATTAGCTTCTGTAAGTGTTGAAATATGAAATAAATGCAAACGATTATTGTGTTTTTTCGCTATTTCCAAAACTCGTTTTGTTGCAGCCACGCAAGCTTCCTTGCTTCTAATTTTTGGATGCAATTCGAATGGAATGTTTTCCCCAAATTTTTCACGATAAAAGTTGGTGTTATTTTTAATGATTCCGTCATCCTCACTATGCAAGGCTACAAGTGATTCAGTTCTAGAAAATAGTTTTTCTAAAAATTCTGGATAATTTGCTAAAATCCCTTCGTCATTATTAAAATATAAACCATCATCAGTTATTCCACAAACTCTTTCGTTATTGATTTTTAATGCTTCTTCCAAATTGTTTTGATTGATTCCCATAAAAAAAGAATAATTTGATAATGATGTTTTTGAAGCTACATCATATTTTTCTTCCAATAATTCCTGAGTTAACGTATTGGGAATTGTGTTTGGCATTTCCATAAATGAAGTAATTCCTCCGGCAACAGCTGCTCTTGATTCAGAATAAATAGTTCCTTTATGAATTAGTCCTGGTTCTCGAAAATGAACTTGATCATCAATTACTCCGGGAAATAAATACAATCCTTCACCATTAATTTCATTAACAAAAACCTCTGTTTTATAACTAATTGAAGGTGCTATTTTTTCAATTCTATCTCCTGAAATTAAAATATCTGAAATACAACATTTGCCTTCATTTATTATTGTTATATTTTTTATTACTGTCTTCATTTTAATTTTTTTGTTGCTCTTTCTAATTTATCATTCATGGTTTTCCCTAAACCAAATTCAGGCAATCGTTCAGCTATTATTACATCTAAATTATTTTGATCTAATCTATGCATTGCAGCATATAAATTTCTTGCAGCTTCATTCAAATCGCCAGATTTTGATAATATTTCATTTTGTAAAATTCCTTTACCATTGATTGGATTCTTGAATACTAAGATTCCAATTTTTTTTCCTTTAAAATGATTAACCAATTCAACTACATTTTTGGTGAGGTAAGTATCCGTGTTTGGAGCGTAGTGTCTAGACAACATTCCAGGTGCGTTTGGATTTTTTTCATTATTAGTAATTGATCTAATTTCTCCTGTAATTTTTTCTATTTCCTCCAAAATAATAGACCCGTGTCTATATAAAATTGGCTGGTTGTTTTCAAAACCAATAATGGTCGATTCTATTCCTTTTTCACATTCCCCTCCATCTAATATTACCTCTAGTTTTTCTCCAAAATAATTAAAAACGTGGTTGGCATTTGTTGGACTTATAGAACCAAAGGGATTTGCGCTAGGTGCCGCTAAAGGAAAATCTAGTTTTTCTAATAGTGACAGTGTAAGAGGATGATTAGGAACTCTTAATGCAACAGTTTCTTTTCCGGCTGTAATTAAATCTGAAATATTGGATTTCTTTTCTAAAACTAGTGTTAAAGGTCCAGGCCAAAATTTTTCGGCAAGAACCATTGCACTTTCAGGGATATTCAAAGCAACATCGCTAATTCTTGATGCCGAATGAAGATGAACAATTAGTGGATTATAAAAGGGTCTATTTTTCAGTTTAAAAATATCTACAAGAGCTGATTCATTATATGCATTACCAGCAAGTCCATATACAGTCTCAGTAGGAATTGCTACTAGCTTGTTTTTTTCTAGTACTTTTTTTGCTTTATTGATATTTGTGGTTATCATTTCATTTATGGGTTACAAATGTCGCAGTACATTGGGTCCTCAGTTTTTTTTCCATTTGGAAATTCTACCTCTCTTTTGTAATTACATTTTTGACAATTATAGATATAACTTAATGTTGAGCGCGTTGGAAAGTTACATTGTTCGCAACGCAAACCTGCTTTTCTATCTACAATTCCGAATCCAGGAGTATCACAATTTGGGCATAATGATTTAATCTTTTCAACTAATTTTTTAGTAGTTTTTTCAATCACTTTCAAGCGACTTGGATTGAACATTGCACGCATATCGGTCTCTATATATGCTGTTCCGTAATTTTTTATTAGTTCAAAAAAGGTTTTGTTCAGAAGCTTTTCATCTGTGATTCCTTTGGTAATTTCTTTTAAATCATCTTTTGATTTTCTTAGAATTAGGCCATGTGAGGGAAAATTTGATTTGACTGCAAATTCCTTAAGTTCATCTATTGTTTTTATTTCTGAGCAATTAAAATTGGTTTCTAAGCTTAGCTCTCGCGCACTAATTTCAATATTATTTTTTTTGTCAATGAAAATTAAAAATTCATCATCTGCAGCTGCAAAATAAATGGTGGGATGAGATCCAAAAGAACCTTCGCTTGCAATTGCTAAATCACAATTTGTTAATCCCATGGCCATTAAACATTTATTTCTAGCTGTTGTAATTGAATCCTCTTTTCTGTCAACTTCCCCAGTGAAAGTTCCCAATTTATCTGTATCTAAATCTGAGGGGACAAAACATTTTACCCCCAATTGACTTTCTAAAATAGGAGCAATTACTTTTTCTTTTTCGTGTTTGGTTGCTATTACTAAATTTCTTCCTTGGAACATTAATTGTCTTTAAATGAAATATTAATTTCCGAATTTATCACGAGTTTTTTGTTATTTTCTTTGGCCTCTAAAATGATTTTTTCTAGTTTATCAATTTCTTTTTTAAGTAGTGGAATTTTCTTTTGTGCCGTTTCATTATCTTTTCCATATCTCTCCAGATAACTCCAATTTTGTATGTTATGAAAATTTATTTTAGAATTAAACATGCTTGTTAAGATTTCTCTCGCCTCATTAAATGAGAATTCACCTTCTATAAGTTTTAATTTTTCAATTTTATTCATTTTTTTTTGTATTATTAAAGGATGTTGGTTTAAATGCTAATACTCCAATAATTATTGATAATGAAGTATATATTTGACTATTTATTTCTTCTTTCGTTATAAATGCTATAACAAGAAATCCAATCATAAAAATTAAATAAAAGTTAGTTTTCATTCTAATTAATTATTCTTTTAAAAATTTAATTATAAATTTTATAAATCATCACTAAAGATGTAATTATAAAAACTATAAAATAATTAGTTTTCGATGACTAATAATGTTTATTGACCTTGACCTAAAGAATAAGCAGCTTTGCCGTCAAATGTATAAAGGTTCTCTGTTTTAATAGTGTCAATATTTTCATCGATAGAATTTTTCAAAAGTTCAATGATATTTGATTTTTCAATTGTTGAATTTTCATCAGGTTTAAATCGACATCTCCAGTGATCGGTACAAAAGGTTTCTTTAAATCCATCTGGCCAAACTTTTATACCTCTATTTGTGATCATGTTTAATTTTAAACCATTACTTTCAATTTTTTTAACTTTTTCAGCAAGCTCGTTGGGATTTGAACCGTTCCAATGAACAAAAATATCTACCCCTACTAATACTTTTTTTAATGAAGGTTTACGTTTGTATTTTGGAAGGCTCAAAACAGAACTATTTGAATACGATACTGGTTTTAGTATGATTGGTTTTTGACCAAGATTATCGATTACCGATTGGGCAAATTCTTTAGTTCCCACTTTCTTCTTACTAGTTCCTTCCTTAAAAATATCGTAAGTATGAATTCCATCTTCCAATGTTTTGAGCCATGCATTTTGAACTTTTTCAGCTACTTCTGATTGTCCTATATGATTAAGCATCATAATAGCTCCCTGCAATAACCCTGAAGGATTTGCCATATCTTGTCCAGCTCTTCTTGGAGCAGAGCCGTGTATTGCTTCAAACATTGAACATTCCTCACCTATGTTTGCCGAACCTGCTAAACCAACCGAACCAGTTATTTGTGCTGCAATATCACTTAAAACATCTCCATATAGGTTTGGCATTACTATTACATCAAAAACTTCCGGAGTATCAGCCATTTTTGCTGCTCCAATGTCAATTATCCAGTGCTCATTTTCAATTTCAGGATATTCTTTAGCTATTTCATCAAAAACTTGGTGAAATAAGCCGTCGGTTTGTTTCATAATATTATCCTTAGTAAAACATGTAACTTTTTTTCGATTCTGCTGCTTAGCATATTCAAATGCATATCGCACAATTTTTTCACAACCAGGTCTACTAATTAATTTTAAACACTGAACCACTTCATCCGTTTGCTGGTGCTCTATTCCGGCATATAAATCTTCTTCATTTTCTCTAACAATTACAATATCCATAACTGGATGTTTGGTATCTACAAATGGATGTAAACTCATACAAGGTCGAACATTTGAGTATAATCCTAAAAATTTTCTTGTGGTTACATTCAAGCTTTTGTAACCTCCTCCTTGCGGTGTAGTAATAGGAGCTTTTAAAAATATTTTGTTTTTTCTAATAGTATCCCAAGATTTTGGGTCAATTCCTGATGTATTACCAGCTAAATACACTTTTTCGCCAACTTCAATTTCATCAATTTTAAGTTGCGCACCAGCCGCTAAAATTATATTCAAAGTGGCATCCATTATTTCAGGACCAATTCCGTCACCTTTTGCTATTGTAATTCTTGTCATATTTTTATATTTTTTTATTTTTATTGCTGCAAAATTGAAAATTATTATTTATAAATTTTTATTTATCTTTGTAATGTAATTTATAAAATGTATTTATGAACTATACTTTGAATCAGTTGCAGATTTTTTTGAAAATAGTGCAAACAAAAAGTGTCACTAAAGCTGCTGAAGAGTTACATCTAACGCAGCCAGCAGTTTCTATTCAATTAAAAAATTTTCAAGATCAATTCGACATCCCTTTAACTGAAGTGGTTGGAAGAAAGATATATATTACCGATTTTGGTTTAGAAATTGCAGAAGCAGCCGAAAATATTATTAACCAAGTTTATTCCATTAACAATAAAACTTTAGCCTATAAAGGTCAGTTAACTGGACGATTAAAAATTTCGGTTGTTTCTACTGGTAAATATGTAATGCCTTATTTTTTATCCAATTTTATAAAAAAAAATATAGGTATTGAATTAATGATGGATGTTACTAATAAAAGTAAAGTTATTGAAAGTTTAGAGAATAATGAAGTTGACTTTGCGCTTGTTTCTATTTTACCAAATAAATTAAATATTGAAAAATTAGATCTACTTAATAACAAGTTGTTTTTAGTAGGAAGCAACAACATAAACCAAAAAAAAGGAACTAACAATAAAGAAATCCTTGAAAATTTACCATTAATTTTCAGAGAACAAGGTTCTGGCACCAGACAAATAATGGAAAATTTTATAGCTCGTAATAATATTTCTGTTTTTAAAAAAATGGAGCTAACATCTAATGAAGCTGTTAAACAATCAATATTGGCTGGTTTAGGAAATTCAATAATGCCGTTAATTGGAATTAAAAATGAAATTCATAACAACGAATTGAAAATCATTTCAATTAAAGGCCTTCCAATAAAAACTACATGGAGTTTAATATGGTTGAAGGGTAAGCGACATTCTCCTGTTTCGTCTGCTTTTTTAGAATATTTGAAAAAAGAAAAAGATCAAATAGTAAAGAATAATTTTAGCTGGTACGATCAATATTAGTTACCTTAAAAAATAATAGGAAAATCAATGAATTTTCAAAAATCAGTTTTACAATAGTTTTTAAATAATTACCAAATTTAAATTATATTATCTGCTATTTATAAAATTATTAAATTCTGATTTTGCCGTTTGACTTTCAAAAAGAGCTCCATGACCGGCACCAACAATTTCAACAAACTGTCTATATTGACAATTATTACAATTCATTACGTCTTGTTTAAAAGTGGGCCAGGAATACATTTGAATTGTGGAATCATCTAACCCTTGCACAAATAAAATAT
The DNA here is from genome assembly GCA_009926065.1 of Flavobacteriaceae bacterium. Classification (GTDB taxonomy): domain Bacteria; phylum Bacteroidota; class Bacteroidia; order Flavobacteriales; family Flavobacteriaceae; genus Flavobacterium. Next base: position 9,943 of record RFPP01000042.1, on the reverse strand, counting down.
CCGATTTAAAACCGTTTGTAAAATTAAGTAAAGACCTTTGAAAGTAGGCATTAGAATTTATTGCAGTTGTTCCATATATATTTCTTAAATTATCACAAACATAGCTACTTGGTGTTTGTCCATTTTCCTCCAGTTGACATCTAAAAACTAAATTTAATGGACCCGGTGCATTTGCTATTACACCATTTGTTCTGTGCATTGTATTGAGTCGGGTAACTAAATAACCACCTTGTGAGTGTCCTGCTAAAAATATTTTATTAACTGTAATGCCTAGTTCTTGGTTTGCTTTATATTTTACCCACAATAAGGCAGCTTCAGCTTGTAAAATATTATCGCCAAACAAAATATTAAGTTGAGGATGAGCTACACTTACAATCATCATATCTTGTCGATTTAAAATCGACTTAAATTGATTTAATGTATTTTCAGCAGCTGGTAATATATTACTGTCACTTTGTACCGTTCCATGATAAGTAATTAATACATCAAATTCAGTACCTATTGGTTTGTCAATTATTACATTTAAATTTACATTATTGTAAGAAATTGATTTGGTTATTCTATAAGCTGAAGAATTTATTAAATTGGTTGTGTTATTATTTTCACATGATAAGAATAACAACATTATTAAAAGAATAAAATATCTCATAAACGTAATTTTCATATTGCCTTAGACACTTTTTATTTTACAAGGTTTAATAAATTCTAGTTTTTAAAGCTATATAATTTTTACAGCTCCAGGCACGAGTTTTTCATATTCACCACCATTTCTAATAACATCGCGAACAATACTAGAACTAATAAAAGAGGTTTTAGCTGCAGTTAATAAAAACACGGTTTCAATTTTAGATAGTTTTCTGTTGGTATGGGCAATAGCTTTTTCAAACTCAAAGTCGGCAGGATTTCTTAAACCGCGAAGGATATAGTTGGCCTTGATTTTTGAACATAAATCGATGGTCAAACCTTCATATGTGATTACCGAAATTTTTGCTTCGTTTATAAAAGTTTCTTCAATGAATCTCTTGCGATCTTCTAGGGAAAACATATATTTTTTTTCAGAATTTATCCCAATAGCAATTACAATTTCATCAAATAATGGAATGGCTCTGTTAATAATATCTTCGTGTCCTAATGTTAATGGGTCAAATGATCCTGGAAAAACAGCTTTTTTCATAATTTTATAATTGATTCAGAGATTTAAAGATAAAAAGAAAAAATCTACACATTAATTATTTCAAAACGAGTTCAATTGCATTGGTAAATAAATCTTCCAATGAAATTCCTGCGGCTTTGGCTTGTTGTGGAATCAAACTCTCGGTGGTTAAACCAGGAATAGTATTCATTTCAAGCATATGAGGTTCTCCGTTTACTATGATGAATTCGCTTCTTGAGAACCCTTTCATTTTTAAAACTTCGTAAGCTCTTTTTGCAATTTCTCCTACTTTTTGTGTCATTTCATCAGAAATTCTTGCTGGTGTAATTTCTTGAGATTTTCCCAAATATTTGGCTTCATAATCGAAGAAGTCATTTTCTGAAACTATTTCGGTTATCGGTAATACAATAATCTTACCTTGGTAATTAATCACTCCAACCGATACTTCAGTTCCATCAAGGAAACTCTCAATAATAATTTCGTTATCTTCTTTATAAGCAATTTCAATAGCATCAGGTAATTCAGCGGCAGTTTTTACTTTTGAAATTCCAAAGCTAGATCCTGATTTATTGGGTTTTACAAAACAAGGCAATCCTACTTTATTGACAATTTCATTAGTGTCAATTTGATCTCCTTTATTCAAATAAAAAGAAGTAGCGGTTTTAATTCCGTAGGGTTTTAATACTGATAATAAATCGCGTTTATTGAAGGTAAGTGCTGCTTGGTAATAATCGCATGATGTTTGTGGTATTCCCAATAGTTCGAAGTAGGCCTGCATTAATCCATCCTCCCCGGGAGTTCCATGAATGGCATTAAATACGGCATCGAAAGTAATTTTTGTTCCGTTTACTGTGGTAGAAAAATCATTTTTATCAATTGGAAATTCGGTATCATTAGCATCAATATAAACCCATTTTTCTTTGAAAATATGAATGCGATAACCTTTGAATTTAGATTGATCTAAAAAGTTGTACACTACATTTCCACTCACCAACGAAATTTTATATTCACTGGAATAGCCCCCCATAATGATTGCAATATTCTTCATTTTTAACTTTAATATTAATTTTATATAAAATGCACTAGCCCTGACAGAAGGGAAAATCCCAAGCTTTTTTGCGTGGATTGGAATGATGGCAGGAAATAGCTCCTAATAATTAACAAAAATATCAATTTTTTTCAAACGAATTACCTTTACATTTTTTATATCTTTGCAATAAATCGATTAAAATGAGTTTAATAGAATATTTAAAGAGTAAAGTTTTTGCGGTTCAAGTATTTGTAGCCTTGTTTATCCTATTTGTTTTGGGCTATTTATTCATGCATTGGTTAACATTTACTACGGATCATGGAAATGAAATTACAGTTCCAAATTTGGCTAAAATGACCGAGGAGCAAGTGGAGGAGACGGTTGACGATTTGGATTTGGACTATGTTCTTTTAGATAGTGTTGATTTTAATCCGGCTTTTCCAAAGCACACTGTGGTAGAGCAAGATCCTTTGCCAGGTGCGAAAGTAAAGAAAAATAGAAAAATCTACATTAAGATAAATTCATCTGGATTTAATATGGTTAGAATTCCAAATTTAATTCAGAAAACTTATCGTCAGGCAGTTCCAACTTTAAAATCGTTGGGACTTGAACCTGGAGAAATTACCTACAAACCAGATTTAGCTAAAGATATGGTTTTAGATATGTATTCGAATGGAAAAAAATTAAATCCAGGAGATAAAGTCTTTAAATCTTCGAAAATTGATTTAGTTTTAGGAGATGGCAATCAAGGATTTGTAGAATCAGCCGATAGTTTGAGTACAGAAACACCTCAAAATGAACAATAACAACAACGATATTGAGGAAATAGAAGAAGAATTATTCGAACATTTTAGATTTGAAGTTCCAAAAGGGCAATTGCTTTTGAGGATTGACAAATTTTTAATGAATTTAATTCCGAATGCTACTCGAAACAAAATTCAAAATGCCGCTTCTGCTGGAGATATTTATGTGAATGATGTTCCTGTAAAATCCAATTACCGCGTGAAACCATTTGATGTGGTTCGGATTATGCTGTCACACCCTCCTTTTGAAAACCGAGTTGACCCTGAGAATATTCCTCTTAATATAGTTTATGAAGATGATACTTTATTGTTGATTAATAAACCTGCTGATTTTGTTGTTCACCCTGGACACGGAAATTACACCGGTACCTTAGTTAACGCTCTGGCTTATCATTTTGAGAATTTACCAATGAATTCTAGTCAGCGTCCTGGACTAGTTCATAGAATCGATAAAGATACCACTGGACTTTTAGTAATTGCAAAAACTGAAGCGGCAATGACGCATTTGGCAAAGCAATTTGAATCAAAAACTACTGAAAGAGAATACATTGCATTGGTTTGGGGAACGGTTAAAAATGATGAGGGCACCATAGAGGGAAATATTTCTCGACACGTAAAGGAACGAATGCAAATGGCGGTTTTTGAAGATCCGGCTATCGGTAAACCGGCCATAACTCATTACAAGGTTTTGGAGCGTTTTGGTTATGTGACTTTGGTTTCGTGTACCTTGGAAACAGGACGTACACACCAAATTCGTGTTCACATGAAACACATAGGTCACCCTCTATTTAATGATGCTCGTTATGGGGGCGATTTAATTTTGAAGGGAACTACTTTTACAAAATATAAGCAGTTTATAGATAATTGCTTTAAGATATTACCAAGACAAGCTTTACATGCTAAAACACTTGGATTTATTCATCCTACCACTGGTGAAATGATGCGCTTTGATACTGAATTACCACAAGATATGCAGGATTGTATTGAAAAATGGAGAAACTATTCGAAGTCACACGAAGTGTTGGAAGATGAATAATTAATAAAAGAGGTTCAAATTGAACCCCTTTTATTATTAAAAACTATATCCTACTCTAATTCCCACTCTTGGAACTAAACTTGAAAAAGATCTGTTATCAACATCCTCAGTACCACGAAATTCAATTTTCCAAAGGCATCCCATTGAAGGATCGATACTTAACTCTTTTGTAACTTGCCATTTATAGCCTACTTCGGGATTGAAAAAGGAAATGTATTTATAGGTTCCTGTAAAATTAGTTTCACTAAAACGAATATATCCAAATTCAAAGCTGTTTTGGTAGTAAAAATCATTCCAACTTTCTTTCTTTAGATACGTTCTAGAACCCGATGATAAAATAATTCCTGTTCCAGTATAGTTTTGTCCAACTAAACTAACCACAGTTTTCCCATAACCTAATTTTAATATTCTAGAGTGGTTATATCCTAAGAAATTTTTAAGTAGATGTTTATTTTCGCCTGATAATTCAAATGCGTTAGGTTCTGAATTACTAAATCCTAAACTAATTGTATTTTTATCGTTAAAAACTCTTTTATGTTTTATTTCATCTTGTGCAAAGCTAAAACAACTTGCTAATAAGGCTATAAATACTATTTTTTTCATTATCTTTTTTTTTATTTTACAAATTTAGGTAATTATGTAATTATAGAAAAATACTATAATAAAGAATTAGTAAACTTATTTAGTTATTTGTAATTTTGAATTTCAATAATCAATTAATATGAAAATTGTAATATCACCGGCAAAGTCCTTAAATTTCGAGTCTGTATTACCAACTGAGACTTTCACAGAAGGTTCCTTTTTAAAGGAGGCTCGACAAGTGCATAAAGAATTGAAAAAATTGAAACCTAAAGATTTATCTAATTTGATGGACATTTCGGATAAATTGGCAGAATTGAATTGGGAACGCAATCAAAGTTGGAAAACCCCATTTACACCCGATAATTCGCGTCCTGCAATTTATGCTTTTGATGGAGAAGTTTATTCTGGAATTGATGCCTACACAATTCCGATGGATAAAATGGAAGATTTACAAAGTCGGTTATTTATCCTTTCAGGTTTGTATGGCTTGTTGAAACCGCTAGATTTAATTCAGCCGTACCGATTGGAAATGGGAACTTCAATTGCTATTGGTGAATCTAAAAATTTATATTCATTTTGGAAAACTAAGATTACTAAAGCATTAAATAAATCACTTTCTAAAGGGGAGTTTTTATTGAATTTAGCGAGTAATGAATATTTCTCGGCAATAGATACCAAATCGCTCAAAGCGAATGTAATTACGCCAGAATTTAAAGATTACAAAAACGGTAAATTGTCTATGATTAGTTTCTTCGCTAAAAAGGCTAGGGGATTAATGGTTCGATATATTATTGACACCAATGCTCAAACTATTGACGATATCAAAGGCTTCAACTATGAAGGATATGCATTTGATGCTAATTTATCTAGCGAATCAAAATTAGTTTTTACCAGATAGAAATTCATCTCAATTTTTTTTAACAAAAAACTAAAGAATATCAAAAGAAACATAAAATATTCAACGCCAATTTGCAGATAAAAAAAAATATAAAATTTGCGCTGATTCAATTTTAATATTTTATGGCTTTTGCTTTTTACTTTTATTTCTATTGTATTGAAAAGCGATCAAATTTATTGGTTCAACCAATTTTCTAAAATCTGTTTTCCACACGGAGTTAAAAGGCTTTCAGGATGAAATTGGACTGCACGAACATCAAAATTTCGATGTCGTAAAGACATGATCTGATTGTTTGCATCAACGGAAGTAATTTCTAAAACTTCAGGAAAATCAGCTGGATTTACTACCCAAGAGTGGTATCTTCCCACTTCAATAGTAGTTTCTAAGTTATGGAACAATGGATCGTCAGGAGCAATAATAGTAATGGTACTTGCTACTCCATGATGTACTTTTTCTAAATTAATAAGGCTTCCGCCGAATACTTCAGCAATGGCTTGTTGTCCTAAACAAATACCGAGAATACTCTTAGATTTTGCATAAGTTCTAATAACTTCTAGAAGTAATCCGGCTTCTTTTGGAATACCTGGTCCAGGAGAAAGCAAAATTTTATCAAATTTTTGTAATTCATCAATATCAAATTCGTCGTTTCTAAATACGGTAACATCTGTATTTAGATCTTCTAAATAGTGAACCAAATTATAGGTAAAACTATCATAATTATCGATGATTATTATTTTTTTCATTTTCTATTGATGTGAATTTATAGGTTTAATTTGGTATTGCAATTTAGGATATTTTAAATAATTAGGAATAAAAAAAGCCCTAAACATTTGCTAGGGCTTTAATTTGGAAATTATAAGGAAATTAGAATTTCAAAGCTACAGATAATTCAAATTCATCATCAATTGCTCTATCTGCAATGGTATCAGCTAATGATTTTGAACCATACTTAATTCCAAATTTAGTTCTGTCGATAATTAATTTTGCAGAAGCATTATTAGTAGCAGCTGTAAGCTCAAAATTTACTGAATTTGTAACTCCTTTAATAGTTAAATCAGCTGTAACAGAGTAAACTCCAGAGCTTTTCTCACCAATAGATTTGAAAACTAAAGTTGCAGTTGGGAATTTCTCCGTACCAAAGAAATCTTCTGATTTCAAGTGACCATCTAATTTTTCTTTACCTTGACCCGCTTTTAAATCGGTAGTTGTCATAGAAGTCATGTCAACAGTAAAATTACCCCCAACTACTTTTTTACCTTTAAAAATTAAGTTTCCATCTTTAAAGTTAACCGTTCCTTCATGTTGTCCAGTTACTTTTTTTCCTACCCAAGAAATTGTACTTTTTGCAGCATCAATTTTTTTTGTTTGTGCATTTACAGTTCCAAAAGATACTAATAATGCAATAGCAATAGTCATTAAATTTTTCATTTTTAAATTTGATTTTAGTTAATAATTATAGTGTGATAAATAAATCCTCGTTTGATTTTCTTACTTTTTTGTAATGTTGGGTAGCATCTTCTTCGTGACGGTAACCAATGGTAGCAATTACAGCTGCGTTTAAGTTAAGTTTATCTAATCCTAGTATTTCGTTGAATTGTTTCGGATCAAATCCCTCCATAGGTGTTACATCAATTTTTAATTCAGCTGCAGCATTTAGTAAATTTCCCAAAGCTAAGTAAGTTTGTTTCGCTGTCCAATTCATTTTTTGATCTGATGGAATTGGATTAATATTTCCTTTCATGTAATTACTAAAACCAGACAAAGAATCAACAGGAATTCCTCTGGTTTCACTGATATTTTTAATATATGAATCGATATCAGCATCCGATACTGTGGTTTGATTTGCAAATACAATAACTTGTGAAGCATCTACAATTTGTGATTGCCCATAAGCTGCAGGAAGTAATTTAGCTCTTAATTCTGGGTTTTCTATAATAATTACTTTATAAAGTTGTAAACCATATGATGAAGTACTTAGACGGATGGCTTCTTTTAGCAAATTTAACTCTTCAGTCGAGATTTTTTTAGTAGCGTCGAATTTTTTTGTTGCGTAGCGCCAATTTTGATTTTCAATGAAAGTACTCATAATTTTGTGTTTGTTATTTGTTATTTAGTCCTAATTTTTTCTAAAAGATAGTTTAATTGTTCCAATTCAGTTTTGGTCAAACTGGCCACAATATTATTTTCGCAATCGGTTACTTTAGGATCTAATTCTTTTAAAATAGCCAATCCTTTTTCAGTTATTAAAACTTCAATTTTTCTTCTATTTTCTTTACATACCTTACGAGTAACCAATTCTTTTAAAAGAAGTTTATCAACTAATCGGGTGGTGTTACTTGTTTTTGCTAACATTCGTTCTTGAATTACACACATATTAGCAGGATTTCCCTTTTGCCCTCTTAGAATTCGTAAAACATTATATTGTTCGTTTGATAAATCATAGGGTTTAAGAATTTCAATCAAGCGTTCATGAATATTGTTTTGAGTGTAAATAATATTCAAAACAGCTTTTTGAGATAAACTCAATACTTTATTTGATTTAATAACTTCTTCAATTTTCATATTTGTTATTACAAAATTTGTAGATACAAATGTAGCGTTTTTTTATTTTATTGAACACAGTATTAATGTTATTATTTTGTTAATTATTTAACTATATAGAATCCAATAAATTCTTATTTTACTTATCATTAAATATTAGTATATTCGCTATTTAAAAATCAGATTATTTTCAATCAAATTAATATATATGAATTTAGAGCAAGAAGTTTGGAGAGATCAAATAAAAAACGATTCAAATGCCATTATTTTAGATGTAAGAACCGAAGATGAATTTAGTGAAGGTATAATTCCTGGAGCAATTAATATTGATATTTATAAAGGACAGGGTTTTTTATATGCTATTGAGGAGCTAGATAAATCAAAAAACTATTATGTGTATTGCAGATCGGGAGGTAGAAGCGCTCAAGCCTGTTCAATCATGAATCAATTAGGCTTTCCAAATACCTATAATTTAATTGGAGGAATAATGAATTGGGAAGGGGAAGTAGTTTAGACTTTTTAACTAATTTACATCGGGATGATTTCTCTCCATAAGTAGGAATTGAATTTTTTTAAAAATATAAATATTTTATAATGTCAGTTTTAGAAAAAATAAATACCGAGGGATTAATCGGATTAGAAAATGAATATGGCGCACATAATTATCACCCGCTTCCAGTAGTATTAAATAGGGGTGAGGGTGTTTATGTTTGGGATGTTGAAGGAAAGTGTTATTATGATTTTTTATCGGCATATTCTGCAGTAAATCAAGGGCATTGTCATCCAAAAATTATCGAAGCGTTAATTAATCAAGCTCAAAAACTAACACTAACTTCACGTGCTTTTTATAACGACCAACTAGGTATATTTGAAGAATATATAACAAATTACTTTGGATTTGATAAGGTATTACCTATGAATACTGGTGCTGAGGCAGTTGAAACGGCTTTAAAACTTTGTAGAAAATGGGCTTATGAAGTAAAAGGAATACAAGAACCAAAAGCGCAAATTATTGTTTGCGACGGTAATTTTCACGGAAGAACAACTACAATTATTTCTTTTTCAAATGATGAAAATGCAAGAAAGAATTTTGGTCCCTATACCGAAGGATTTATCAAAATACCTTACAATGACATCGAAGCATTAGAAAACACGCTTAAATCTTCAGATAACATTGCTGGATTTTTAGTTGAACCTATTCAAGGTGAAGCAGGAGTTTATACTCCAGCAGACGATTATATGCTTAAAGCAAAAGAACTTTGTAAAAAGTATAATGTTTTATTTATAGTAGATGAAATACAAACAGGAATTGCAAGAACGGGATCTTTACTTGCGGTTTGTGGTAATTGTACTTGCGAAAATAAATGTGAAAAACAAAGTAATTATGCTACTCCAGATATTCTTATATTAGGAAAAGCATTATCCGGTGGAGCTTATCCTGTTTCTGCTGTTTTGGCAAACAATACTATAATGAATGTGATCAAGCCAGGCCAACATGGATCAACTTTTGGTGGAAACCCTATTGCAGCAGCTGTTGCCGTTGCAGCCCTTAAAGTGGTGAATGAAGAACATTTAATAAAAAATGCACGTGTTTTAGGAAAACTGTTTAGAAGTAAGTTGAATGAATATATTCCTTCTTCAAATGTTGCATTATTAGTTCGTGGTCGTGGTTTGTTAAACGCAATAGTAATCAATGATACAGAAGAAAGCGATACGGCTTGGGATATATGTATGGCTTTGCGTGACAATGGACTATTGGCAAAACCAACACATGGAAATATTATTCGCTTTGCACCACCTTTAGTAATTAACGAAACACAATTATTAGATTGTGTAGATATTATAATTAAAACATTAAAGCAATTTGATAGATAAATAAAAAACCCTCTAATTAGAGGGT
>RFPP01000041.1 GCA_009926065.1 Flavobacteriaceae bacterium | reverse complement strand
CTTGTTGCGCCAACATTTGAAAGGATTGGACGATTTGCAGCGTCTACAACCTTAGCAAGATCCTTGAATACATCTGAAGAGCAAAGGATGAACTCAAGCGCACGGCCTGTGTCCTCATTTACCTTCATTGCTGAATCTGCAAGAGCTTCAATAACAGCATCTGCTGCGAAAGACGCAAGAGTTGCTTGGTTAAAGTTTGCTGCTTCTGTAGTTAAGTATGACTTAACGACATTGTTTGTCTTCTTTGAATATGCAGCGATCATTGCACGGAATGCTGCATCTACGTATGCTACGGATGAGCGCTCAACGATCTGGCGAGACATATCTGTGTATCCACCGTATGTCTTGATTGGAGCTGTTGCAGAAGTAAGAGTAATCTTACCGAAAGCTAATTCATCAGCTTCTGCTTCCTGCTCTTCAATTGCTGAAGTATCAGTATCTAGTACTGGATACTCTAGTGTCATGCCATCTGCTGGCAATGCTGCTGAAGAAAATACATTGTAAGTAGGACGACCCATATCTAGGATACGGATTGCGTCAGAAACCCATGCGTTCTTCAAAATTGTGTCTGCGAGTACGGAACCATCGGCTGCGTTCTCAAATGCACGATATAGGGTAACAGCTTCATCTTTGTTTGCTGCAATACCCTTAACCCAGTCACCGTATGAACGGAATTCTGGAACAGAAGGAGTAGCTACGTTTGAGGTTGCAAGAACATCAAGACGGCGCTCTAGCGCTTCTGCATGATTACGAACTTCAGCAATTGCTGCATCGTAATTTGGTGTGTTGTTGTCAGTCATTATTTCCTCCTTGACTTCTTCTCGCACCTCTACAACAGAGGCTGCTTCATAAGCTGGGAAAGCGACTAAAGAAACTTCCTTTAAATCTACCTTCTTGCGAATAATTGTTTTTTCTTTTTTCTCGTCTTTGACTGGAATGAAACCCACAGAGAAGCTACGGATAGCTCCATCTTTGACGAGTTCTAATGTCTCATTCCCTAAAGTTGTTTCAGAAATTCTAGCAGTAATCCAAAGACCATCTTCGTCTTCAGACATATCTGTTACCTTTCCAATTATTTCCTTGTGATCACGAAACAATTTAACATCTGCGTCTAAATCAATTGCGCCTCTTTCAAAACGCTCTGACCAGCCGCCACCAATATCAATTGTATCTTCATAAGGAACAGCGATACCAGCAACTTCACGCTTTTCGGTATCTGTTTTTCTGATCTCAAATGATCTTTTTTCCATTATTTCTTACTCCTCTTTTTGCTACGAGTTGGTTCTGGCTCATCCTGTTGTGCAGGTTGTTCTTGATTAGGTGTTGGTGCGGGTGTTGCAGCAACCTCATCTCCACCTTCAATGGCCATCATTCCTTCTAATTCACGAACTTCATTTGGAGTCATGAATTTCTTATCCAAAGCGATAGCATAGGATTGGAATCTAACTAATTGATTAGGACGTAAGAACTCAGTTAAATTAAACTTAGCGTATTGTCCTCGTGGCAATAAGTCAGAAAGTGCTTGTTCAATACGGACTATATATTGCTGTAATCCGTCTTCATATAATTTATTCCTGTCTTCATTTCCATTTGTGTAGGTCATGCCTGCACCTTCAACGGAAAGACCAAGATAAACTGATGGAACGCCAAACATATTTGAAATTTGGCGTGTAATAAATTTTTGATTCTCCAAGAATTGTGCTTTTTCTGGATCTAATGCAACTGGGTCATAAGTGAGGCCAGAAGATAGAACAGCAACTGATCTTTCTCTTTGTGAATCAATAAATGCCTGCTTATTTTGTAATGCAACATCTGCAGACAAAAATTCTGTTGTTGTTAATGTGCCTGTTGGCACTGCAGCACGACGGAACCAATTATCTGCATAATCTTGCAAATCCAATGCTTGTCTGACAATATATTTATGTCTTTGAATTGGACCTTCACCTAATAATGCATTTAATTGTGGTCTATGCCATAATTTAATATGTTTAATATTTTCATTTGGAACTTTCTTACCGTTTACTGTGTAATAAGTTTTTCCAGTGTTGTCTTGATTAACCGCCACCTGTTCTGGGTGTAAAACTTGAACATTGGCTATTCCTCTAGCTCCTCTTGTTACGTACCAGAATGCATTTCCATGCAAGGTGAGATGAACAAGAGTTGTTCCAATAAACTCAGCCTGAGAAACATTATTCTCAATATCTGGAGTTTGCAACCATAGCGGAGACTCTAATTGTTCTTCGCCTCTAAATACTTCAACTGGAATTTGCATAATTGCAGTTTCCAATACAGCAATTGATCTGCTTACTGGAATTAAAGAAAGTGCTGAAGTTGTAGATACTGTAATTTCTGTTCGTGCTGGTGGTAGTATGTCTGATAATGCACGATCTTCTTTTGGAACATAGGCTGAAGGGGCTACTACTTCTGTAGTTCTAAATCTATCAAATAATCCCATGCTTCTCCTAGAATACCATCTGCGTTGGTTTCTTTTGTGTTTCCACATACCAAACCGCTAATATTGTGGCAATAGCAGCATCTATATCTGTTCCAGAGTCTTTTCGTGTTATTTTCCACGAATCACCTATGTTTTTACGAACAGCCCGCTGCATTTGCACCGAAACAATCTCATCGTTGGGATGAGCTAGTTTCTTTAACATAATTCTACTATATGCGTTATTTGAGGCATTGATTAAATCTTTATTTGATGTAGTTTGTGCCCTAATTCCTCTTTGTTTTAATGCCATAGCTAAATCGGCCAATACGTAATTGTCCATTACAAATATTTGGCCATATTTGGCTAATTTAACACATGCATTAAGTAATTCATCTATATTTGTATTGTTAAATGAAGCTATTAATTCTGTAGCTATTAGGCCATTTTCTTGTTCTTCCGCCGTCACAATAGATGCATAATCCCATCCTGGAGTTCTATCTATAGCAAAGACTTTAGGGTTTAAAACATTACCTCTAGGCAAATTCTGCCATGTCCCAACAGGTAGCCAAGCATTCATTGAACTTACAAATTGATTTAATCTATATCTACGAGCTTCAGGCTCTGGCATAGTAGCTAATTCATTTTTTACTGATTCCCAATTTAAGATTCCAGATGCTAATTGAGGATTTGCCTTTCTAACTGCTATCTCATCATTTATTTCACATCCTAATGGTGCTTCCCAGCAGAAATATCCAAATCTTTCTAGATCTTCCTGCCCATCCATTGCCTTACTGCCTCTGTCATATAAATTCTTTAACAAATCTGATGTATCGTCACCAGCAGTTGTAATTCCAATTACAATTCCATCTGGTCTGGTGGCAGAACCAAGTGCCATAGCTGTCCATAAGTCCTCTTTAGCCACATGAAGCTCATCAAATACGACCAAAGATGGATGCAGACCCTGAGCAGTGCTTGCTTTTGCAGCAATAACCTTATAAACTCCCGTACCATCTGCAGTCCATAGTCCACGATGTTCAGTACTTCTGCTGAATAATGTCTTCAATAAATCACTATTATTTACCTGATGTAGAAGCCTTCTATAGACAATTTTAGCCTGATCTACGGATGCTGCAACGCTAATTACTTCAGGTGCAGGTTCATGTAGTAACATTCCATATAATGCAAATAAAGCTCCAATAAGGCTCTTTCCATTCTTTCTAGGCATGGAGATACATACCTGTTTATATCGTAGTCTTCCAGCCAATTCATGGCCTTCTGGATACCTTTCTAGGACATGTCTTATAAGCCATTTTTGCCAGTCAGTAAGAACAAGAACTTCGTCATGTCTTTCTGGAAGATGCCAAATTGCCTCAGCAATATTAATCAGCTTATCTCCATCTGTAGGGAAATCCTCAGACAGTGGTTCTGTATAGTGCGTTGGCATCCAATCCATTATTTAGTCTGTCCTCCAGCAATAGCCTGCAACATCTCTTGTGGAGTCATTATTGTATCTTCTTGTCTATTATTTAATAATCCTAAATTAGACAAAAGCCCAATAAGAATTGGAGCTAATTGATGCCTCCTATTTGGCATTTCATCCATAGATTTTGCCAATTGGACTGCAATTGATGCTGATGCCAAATCAGCTTCATCCAGCCATGTGGCAGTCTTTAAAGATAATAAGACCATTTGCTCCACATTGTCAGGTTTAATATCTAATGGAGCATTATCTCCCTTTATTAGTCTATTTTGACGAGGACCTTGTCCTCCATGTATTCCAGTTCTAGCCATTTTTACTATTTCCTCCTATTTAATATTTGACAATTGGGAGCGGGGTCTTCTATAAATTTATAAAAAAAACTAGTTCTAATATATTTGGACAATTTGGACAATTTGTCTATATTTGTCCATATATAGCATCTCATATATTGGACATATATATTGTCCATATATTGAGAATACTTTATATTTGATTTGTTTAATTCTATGCTGGGAGCGGGATATAGAATCATATTACATGTTCCATGTGAAACATTCATATATTGCTCCTATATCTAGGATTTATATATGGCAATCTTACTCTAGTTCTATCTTGTTTAATTGAATTACATTTATTACAACATGATACTAGGTTATCTATATTATGACTGCCGCCCTTTGCTAAAGCTAATATATGATCCACTGTATTTGCGTGATCTCCACAATATGCACATATATAGTTATTAGCTTCTAGAACTATCTTTCTATTTTTCTTATATTCTGATGAATTATAGGGATTAGTCATTTCTCTTCAATCCACCCGATTTTTTCCCAATTTCCTTCTGGCTTTTTGCCGATGAAGACTTCTTCTGTTTCTCTGTGCCACCAGATCTCCTGGATATCAGATAGTCTATCCTGGCCCATATCAATGGATAATGTTCCCATTTCCATAGAACCTCTCCGATATTTATTAGATCTAATAGACATGCTGCATCTACTCTGCCCCATTCAGGGTGTACATAATATGCTTTTTGGCCACAACGAATGCAAGGTTGTGGCCTAGTGCTTGATTTATATCTTGTAAGATATGAAGATGGGTCATTATCATTATCTTTCATGCTTTATGACATAATTAATAATTTCTCTCTCCAGAGTCTTATGTCTCATAATTCCATTTTCATATTTAGCTATTAATTGATTACAGCTTCTGCATACAACTCCTCTTGTGCAGCCGCCACAAGTTGGAGTTAATTGACAACAGCTATGATCATGATCAATGCTTAATCCGCTAAATGATCCACATACATTACAGCCATTCTTGGCCATATCCAAATAGCTTTCTTTTGTTACTTTGTAATTATATTTAATTTTTGCAAATCTATCATTATCTAGTCTTGTTGGTACATCTTCTACTGTGCCTCTTGACCAATCTCTATGATAATGGAATTTACACATATCCTTTGCATAATGAGGATTTCTACATCCAAATACATTGCAAGACTTGCCAGGTTTATGTCTATTTACGCTTTCCATACCAGCCTCAGATCTACAGGGCTGGCAGTAATGGTCTTTGCCATCTTTCATTGATTTATTGCTATTGAATTTATTCAAAGGTTTTCTCTTATCACACTTTGAGCATATCTTAGTTTTCATATTGCCTTCTCTCTTTCATAGTATCATTTGATACTTGTTATATTGTACTCTTTCTTGTTTTATTATGCAAATTGGGAGCTATTGCCAAATATTCAGGTTTTATGGGAAAGTCCCAATGTTTATTAACTTTCTTTTGTCTATGGATAAATCCTTCTAAATATTTATCTATAGCTTGCATTATCTCTTCATCTGACATAGCTATTACTTGGTCCATAGTATGATTCTGCCAAAAGGATTTAATGATTACAGGTTCTTTATAGGTCTTACCTCTTGGTTCCACCGCCTTGATATTGTATATCTTATCAGAAGGCTTTTTACGTGGATATTTAAGCATATGATCTGGAAGCTTTTTTCTACCCATTTATCACCATAATTTACATTCATTGGCTACATGCATTTTGTTGCGGGTAGCTTTATGGAATAGCATTTGTTTTCCTTTATGAATTCTTCTTCCACATGCATTACAATTAACATTTGAATATCTATTCATAATTTGAAACCAGCCATTTGTATTATCTTCTTGTGAATATACTTTATCTCTAATATTGGCATACTGCCAATTGATTCTTCTAGCCATTTTTTCTCTTTCTTTTATGATGCTTAGGAGGTTTGTTTAAAACCCTATAAGAAGACATAGAAATTTTCTATAGTACTTCAGGAAAACCGTCCGACTTTTGGTGGCGATTCATTCCAACAGACCCTTAGTGTGGCTGTTACCTAACTTCAACCCTTGATACGATCTCCGAAAGTTTTAGGCAAGATATATATTACTAAACATCTTTTCAAATGTCAAGTGGTTGTTTTATTTTATATTTAGGGTTAGCCTGGGAGGAGCGAAAGAGATGTTTGGCAACAGTATACGAAGCTCAACTCCCAGGCCTAAACTTCATGAGTAATGAAGTATATATATTCTACCATTATGCCAATAACAAAGCAATACTAGACTATTGGCAACCATCCAGTTGAGGTATAGACTTCTCCATCCATAGTAATCCAACTTGAACCGTTCCATTGTTTCATAGATATTGGAGCTACCCATGCGGAACCATTCCAATATTTTAATGGTGCTGTAGTTGCTCCAACTTGTCCAGCTTGATAATTAGCTAATATATCTGCATCAGATAATACTGTTTGATAAATAACAACTTCATCTAAATCACCTATCCAAGGTTCAGTATTGTTAGAATTTCCACCAATTCTTATATTTTCTAAAAATAAACTGCCTAAATTAGCCGTTTGTGTACCAACTAAAGCTCCGTCTAAATAGAATTTTTGAGTTGTAGTATTTACAGTTAACACAGCATGATGCCAATTTCCATCTATAACATCTTGAGTAGAAACAAAAGATGCTGTTCCGCTTGATCCACCTACAATAGCTTGTATCTTACCTTGATTTGCCTGACCAAATTGAGGAACTATAAAACTAACTCTATGGGTATTATTAGAATTTCTAATTGTTAATGGCATAGGAGTCGTACTATTGCTTGAAACATATCCATTTCTTCTGAACCAAAATTCAATTGAAAATATTTTAGGATCAGACCAAGGGAAACCGTATTGATAATCTGTGAATATACTTATATAAGATCTTCCATTTACTGAATCATTTCCATAAGGGAATGATAAATATCTTCCAGAAGGTCCGCCAGAATTTACAGTTATTCCGTTAGGACTGTTTGCCAGAGATACGCTAACAAATTGAGCGATACCTTGTTTTAAAGATGCTGTAGAAGATATAGAATTCCCAAAATCACCAGAAGATAATGCTTTAGTTGTATCTAATGTTGGAGAATCAAACATAAACCAAAGTACTGGACTTAAGCCATTTATTCTAGTTTGCCAACCTGTAGATGGTTGTGAATCTGTTGCTGCCATTCCTGTCGTATAAATTTCTTGTATTGCCGATTCTGGAAAATTAGCAGTCGGACCAACATATACATTACAAACATTATATGTAGCATTTGATCCATGAGATGTGGTTGTATCTCCTACTCTAAGAGAGTTAGTGGTAGCTGAATTAGTAGAAGATGAAACAGCACTTGCTATTAAAACTCCATCAACATATAACTTACAATTATTTACTGAAGCGCTTGTCCAAGCCTTTCTTTCCATATGAACATAATGCCATTGATTTAAAGTTGGACCGCTATTTGTAAATATAATTGAGGCATTAACATTCCATGCCCATTTGCTTGGTGCTGAAGCATTAGTAGATCCCATTATATAAAGTTGAATTCCAACGGATGTGTTAATTGGATAAGGTGCAAATAGTTGAATATAGTTAGATCCAGTTGGCATTTCTGTAAATCTTACCCAAAATCCAGCAGACCAATCTCCATCCATCCATGTAGACACAACTGCACTTGAACTTGATCTCCAATTAGAACCAATTGCTCCAGATACAGATTTAAATTCCCAACTTCCAGCTCCTCCATTTGGGCCAATTCCTGGCTTAAATACACAAGGATAGCTTGTTGTACTTTGTAGTCCCGTTTGAGGATTAGTAATAGCACTACTTGAAGTTCCTACAATCATTGGGTAAGGCAAAGTATAAACCTGATTCATAGAAATACAATATTCTGGATTGTATGACATTATTTTGTCATGTAATGTTGATGACATGTTGCCTCCTAATTAAGCTGTTTGAATCCAAACAGTTCCTATGCTTGGACTTGATGGAGCTGTTGATTGTGCATAGAAGTTAACACCAGCAGGTCCTTGTGCGCCTGTAGCGCCTGTAGCTCCAGTTGCGCCTGTTGCGCCTGTAGCGCCTGTATCACCTTGAGGACCTTGTGGGCCTTGTGGTCCTTGTGGTCCAGTATCGCCTTGTGGTCCTTGAATACCTTGTGAGCCTTGTGGTCCTTGAGGACCAGTTGCGCCTGTGTCACCTTGAGGACCTTGAATACCTTGAGGGCCTTGTGGTCCTTGTGGGCCAGTTGCGCCTGTATCTCCTGTGTCACCTTTAATTCCCTGAATACCTTGAGGACCTTGAGGGCCAGTGTCACCTTGAATACCTTGTGGACCTTGTTCTCCTTGGATACCTTGAGGACCTATTGGACCTTGTTCTCCTTGTATACCTTGAGGACCAGTCTCTCCTTGAATACCTTGAGGACCTTGTGGGCCTTGTGGTCCAGTCTCTCCTTGAGGACCAGTTGCGCCTGTGTCACCTTGAGGACCTTGAATACCTTGTTCGCCTTGAATGCCTTGAGGGCCAGTTTCTCCCTGAATGCCTTGTGGTCCTTGTGGTCCAGTCTCACCTTGGATTCCTTGTGGTCCTTGAGGGCCAGTTTCTCCCTGAATGCCTTGTGGTCCTTGTGGTCCAACTTCACCTTGTATACCTTGTGGACCTTGTGGGCCAGTCTCACCTTGGATACCTTGTTCTCCTTGGATACCTTGGATGCCTTGTGGTCCTTGTGGGCCAGTCTCACCTTGGATACCTTGAGGACCAATTTCTCCTTGAGGACCTTGAGGACCTGTTGGGCCTTGAATACCAATTGCGCCATCAAGATTTACTTCCCAAAGATTATATGTACCAGATCCTGTGTGATTAGTTACATGTACATGTAATTCTCCAGTTGTTGGATTATATGAAATAACCTGACCATGCATGTGTAATTCATCTGAATGTGCAATGATTATAGTTTGTTCAATAGAATAATCTAAATTTAAATCTGTTGTATATAGAGTTAGGTCAGCATAATTATTAAGAGTAATTTCTGTTGTAGATGTTGTGTGATATTTATCACCATCTAAACCTGCCGCTCCAGTTGCGCCTGTGTCACCTGTATCTCCCTTGTCTCCCTTTTCACCTTGAGGGCCTTGAATACCTTGTTCTCCCTGGATACCTTGAGGACCTTGTGGACCAGTCTCACCTTGTATACCTTGTGGGCCTTGTGGTCCAACTTCACCTTGAGGACCTTGTGGGCCTTGTGGTCCAACTTCACCTTGGATTCCTTGAGGACCTTGAGGGCCAGTTTCACCTTGAATACCTTGAGGACCTTGAGGACCAGTCTCACCTTGTATACCTTGTTCACCTTGAATACCTTGTTCTCCTTGGATACCTTGAGGACCTTGAATACCTTGTTCTCCTTGAGGACCTACTTCTCCTTGGATACCTTGTGGGCCTTGAGGACCTTCATCACCTTGAGGACCAACTTCACCTTGTATACCCTGAATACCTTGTGGACCAACTTCGCCTTGCGGACCTTGTATGCCCTGAATACCTTGCGGACCTTGCGGACCAACTTCACCTTGAATACCTTGTGGGCCTTGATCACCTGTGTCACCTTTATCTCCTTGTTCACCTTGTGGTCCTTGAATGCCTTGTGGTCCAACTTCACCTTGTTCACCCTGGATACCTTGAATACCTTGTAAGCCTTGTTCACCTTGAGGTCCAGTCTCACCTTGAATGCCTTGTGGTCCTTGAATGCCTTGAATACCTTGTGCGCCTGTTGCGCCTGTAGCTCCAGTTGCGCCTGTTGCGCCTGTAGGTCCTTGGACTCCTTGGATACCCTGAATACCTTGAGGACCTATTGGACCTTGTGGACCTGTTGGGCCTTGTTCTCCTTGAGGGCCTTGTACTAAAGTAGTTTCAATACCAGATAAATATAGTTTAAGTTCATCTCTAGACACAACTTCTAAAACTGATGGAGATTCTTCAACGAGTTGTAAATTCATTACCATGTAATGTCATCCTCCACAAAAACTGTTCCATAAAGAATAGTTTTAATAACTCCATCTTTTATTGATTCAACATCAAAATAGCACATTGAAGGAAGTTCGGATGTATCCAATCCAATTGTAATTATATTATCTTGATGCTCAATGTCAAGATTAGTTAATACATCTCCTTGTGGATATTCTCTTACGTACCCTGTAAATTCATATCCAGTAAGATCAAATTGGCTTCCATCATTATTTAATGCGGCAATTGTTAAAGTGCTCGTATCATTTCTATAAACTCGCCACTCAAATTTAGGTGGCTGTGCGTTAACTACTTGTGTCATAGTAACCTCCTCAATATACATATAGTCTACAATATATGTATTATGACCAAGGTACTTGAATTATGGAGTTTTTAGCTTCTATACTCTCCGTCCTGGCCCTAATAACCTATATTGAAACTAGAATCAGAAAAGAGATGAAGCCTAATGGTGGCACTAGCCTCAAGGATCAGCTCAATAGGTTAGAAGCCAGAGTAGACGAACTATACTCCCATCTTATAGGTAAATAAAAAATAGCCTGGAGGCGGATCCAGGCTATTCCTTTGCCACGAGGCAATGTGGCAAATCTACTGTGGGATTGTTTCTGTGGAAATCACCATATAATCATCATCTACTGCAGCATAGCTGCCTTCCGATTTTGTAATATAGGAATTGATTACAGCAATTCCCCAGGCTGACTTTGTTCCAGCTGGACCCAAGTTCATAGTAATAGATTCATTTAAACCTATCGTAGTATTTCCCAAATCAAATGTAAATGTACCTAACCAAAACTTTACTTGTTCTGGTCTATAGTCTATGCCATCTGTTTTTGTTAATTGTTGAAGACCATTAGAACCTGGTTCATTTACATAATCTGTTCCAAATGTTTCTAAAAATTTATCTGAATAATAATATCCAAGATCTTTTGAATACTGTAATATTTCACAAACTATTCCTTTTAATGATTGATCTGCAATGCTAATTGTAGATGTTACTGGATAAGGATTATCGTTATATACAAATAATAATCTTTGAGTTACTTTTGTAAGTAATTTCCATATTCCTGCTGTATTTATATCTCCTGGCCCTACTGGATAGCCGCCTGTATATGGAGGAATAAACCAATTAGGATCAAATCCATATTTAACATTAGGAACAACACCTGATGTATTTCCATTTTGATAGCCCATTTGGGTTCCACTAATTCCTGCATTGTCTACTTCTGTTGTAGATAAACTAGAGAACCATGCTCCAGTTCCTTGAGGTATTTCAACTGGAAAGACAACGTGATAAAGAATGCCACCATCTTCAGCATATATATCTGGTCCCGTATAATCAATATATTCGTCTAAGTTCTCATCATAAATTGCAGGAGAAGTTAATGAAGAGCTATCCCAAAAACTATTTTCTATTGCTCCATTTCTTGTAAGACTTGCACCAAATAATCTCATGTATATGTCACCGTACTTTCTTGCCACGATAAGCTTATTGTAAAGTAGGTGCTATCAGATTTTAATGCACCGTAGCTTGAAGCAGCATCGCTGGCTGCGTTTACAACAAGTGCCCAGTTTGGACTATTGAAGCAATAATTTCTCATTGTTGAATTTAAATTAATACTGTAATAATTTCCATTTGTTAATGTACCAGCATTTTGAGCATTCTTTGTAACTCCAGATATTGTAATTGATGATGGTTGAGAACCAGTTGCATTATAATATCCAAAATAAACAGGCTTACTTGAATTACCGACTCCAGTCTGAACACCAAAATTAAATGTAACTCCTGTAATTGTGTAGGGTTTATTTCCTGATACAGCATTACATGCGGTAGAAAGCGCTGAGTCTGATACACGAATTAAAGATACCTGGTCTCCTGTTGTTGATGTAGTAGAGAATTTACCAAAATATAAAGATTCTGGATTTATAGTTCTTCTTGCTCCAGAACCGCTAGTTGAACCTGATCCATAATATGTGGACTGCCATGTTGGAGACCAAACATATGCAGTTCCAGTTTTTGTTACTGTAGATGTATTTGATATATAAGCTCTCCATTTAACATAATTAACAGATGATCCACGGGCTACTGTGCTTCCTGCCGCAGTGCCTTGACTCTGAACTTTACCCACATCTGTACTCGTAAATGTTGGAGTTTCTGTAACTGTTCCTACATTTAATCCAGCATTAGTTAATGCAGTATTTGCATCTGTAAATGATAATCCAACTATATTTGGTACAGTAACATTTGGATTTAAAACATAAGTTGTGTAATTAACCGACGACCCTAAATTCTGTGTAGTTCCTGATGCTGGACTCTGAGTTACTATCTTGCCAACATCTACTTGATTGTTTGTATAAGTTGTTCCAGTCTGATATCCTAATGAGAATCCAGCTGATGTTAATGTAGAAGATGCCACAGATGGAGTTTGTCCAACTATATTTGGAATAGTTCCTGTCTTTAATGGCACATATAATGTGTAATTAACTGAACTATTTACAGGAACAACTTGTCCTGATGCTGGAGATTGTGTATAAATTTTATTATGTAAGCTTGTATTAGATGTTTCTGTTTCTCCAGTTTTATATCCCAATTGTAATTCTGCTGCAGCTAATAATGATGTAGCTATAGATGTAGTTTGATTGGTAATATTTGGAACCGTTGTAGTTGTATTTGGAATATATACAACATAATTAACTGAAGTATTGACTGGTCTTACCGTTCCAACTCCATATTGCTGAGAAGCAATTGTTCCCTCTAATGATACATTTGTAGTTTCAAGAGTAGTTTGGGATCCAAGATATAACTCTGAAGCCTGCAATAAACTATCTGCCTGAGCTGGTGTCTTGCCAACTATATTAGGAACTGTGGTGTTAACATTTGGAATATAAACACGATAATTAACTGTAGTGCCCTGTTGTAATTGTTGTCCAGCATTATATTGCTGTGACTCAACTTTGCCTTCTAATGCTGTATTAGTTGTTTCAATTGTTGTTCTTGTTCCAACATCTAAACCTACAGCATTTAATAATGAAAATACTGAAAATTCATCTTGTCCAACTAATTGTGGCATAGTAGCAAATGGCTTTTGAATATAATAATCAAATGTAACTAATGTTCCAACATCTACAGTAGCACCTGGCAATGGATATTGTACATTTGCAACTACTCTTCCAATTAAACTAGTATCATAAACTTCAATTGTATCTAATGTACCTACTACTAATCCTAGACTGGTTATTGTTTGTTCCGCCGCCGACTTTAATAATCCGTTTAAATTAGGCATTGTTACTGTTGGAATCTTATATTCATATATAGATATATTTATAAATGTATTTTCTGGGAACAAAAGGCCAGGTTGTGGATATTGAGATGAAACTTTATCATCGCTTCCTAATATTGTTGTGGTTACAAATGTAAGATCTCCAACATTAAAGTTTGCATTTTGAATTGCTGTTACTGCCTGAGTGTAAGTTAATCCAATTAAATTAGGTATTTGATACTTTTGTTCTGGTGTATCTTCTGGTGTTCTTGGTCCAACGTTCCATTTAACTATAACTGATGTGTCTGTGTCTGAGCCTTTAGGTGGTAGCCAATCATTTTTGGCAGAGCGAACTTTGGACTTGTTGTTACTGTCCCATGCAGTACCAGTCCAATATTTAACACCATCCAGATTTTTCCAATCTGAACCGTCCCAGACTTTTAGCATATATTAAGCCCAGCGAATAGCAGATACCTCTATCCAAGGTTGTTCTGCAATTGCAGTGCCTGCTCCTTCTTTCTTTGCTTTAGGTGTAAACAATGTAGTTCCTGAATTTACTACAGTTGTAAATGAATTTGTTATGCAAGTCTTTTGAGTTCCAATTGTTTTTGCATAATCTACAAATGTAGAAGTTCTTGTAGTATCTCCAGTTAAATCTACAGTCATAGATAAACCTGTTGTTGCATCAGATCCAAATGGCGAAATCACTCCATAATTAACTAAAGCTAAAAATGGTTCTGTTGCTGTTACGCTAACGGCTGATAAATTTGATAAAGCAGAAAAGGTAGCGGAGCTAATTGTTTCCTGTCCGTTGTATCCTTGTCTTTGTGCTGCAGGCAATATCGCATCTGTATCGTACCAGATTTGACCTACCTGCGGTGATGCTGGTGCTGAAGCACCAATTGTTGCTAGGCCACCTACTTGGCCCCATGTTGAATCTGCTTTACGTACATAAAATGCACTATCGTTTTTTACATAAGCTGCATTGATTGTAGTTTGTAAAGCTGCTAATTCTGAATAACTTGTAACCTGGATAACACCATTAGCTTGGAGATCCAGTAGTTGATTTGCTGTAAGGACTTCGCCATCAGCAAATGCCATATATCTAATTGTCATATGAATCTACTCCTTGGGAATAATATATATTTTACACGCCAGGTATCTTGATCTGCATTGATCTCCATTTGAATTCCAATTACAGTCAATTCTTTGGTAAAGCCCAAAGTCTCCGTTTGATATTCAATTGATACTGAATCTAATATATCTATACCAGCAGCATTTGAAATATCGTCCTTAGCGTTCCATTCTATTTCTTTCACAAGCGTAGTCGGATTCTTCCACTTGCTAATAATTTTGTTTGCCCAGCTAGTTAATTCTGATTCTCCATCTTTTAAATTAAAATTAGTTTCAACATTTAGGGCATGGGTTCCATGCTTATTAATTGATGCTTCATCAGCATATGGACCCTTGGCTTTTGTTTCTATTTCTGTGACTGTTATCCATTCACCATAATCCTCACCAATTACTTCTTGGTCATAACGGGTTGTCTGGTAGCCCCATGAATTAGAAACTTGAACTTGATTAATTATAGATTGAGTATTGTAATCTAAATATATATTTTTAAATCCATATACAACTGCATCTGGGTCTATATTACTAAAATAAATAGATGGAGTTGATTCTGGAATTTCTTCTGAGGCATAACAATTTAATTCATTATTTTTATCAAAATAAATAAATCCGCCTTCTGTATTTGAGGCTAATGTCAATGCCTCCCAAATGGTTCTATTTTCGTCCCAGAAGCCATGAGAGGTGGTTCCACCATAAATGTTACGTACCAGCTGCTTAGGCCCTGCAGAGACGGTTCTGCCGCCGTTTGAGAGTATCTCAGAGATGCGCTCAGACCAGTCGTGGTCAGCAGAGGTGGATATACCAGAAAGCTTGGTCATTGTGCCCTGTAATTCTCCAACTGGATCCATTATGTCAAAACTAATTAAAGGCTTTTGGGTGTCAGATCTATAATCTACAAATATATTATCCACACGTCCTTGGAATATTAAAGTCTGTGGATCTTTTCTAATTAATCTAATTTTAGATCTAGGCTGTAAATATTTAAATTGATTTGGATCTAATCCTTGATTAGTTGAAATAACATGTAAAGAGCCTACATTAATTATTGGTAAAGGATATGCTCCAGTATATGTATCTACGCCTCTACGAAGAGACATTGATAATACTCCATTCATAATTGATTGCCATTCATATTGGGTATCATCATTTAAATCTGCATCAGATGCTAAATAAGCTTCAGCTACTTTATCTGTTCCAATAATAAATACGCCATCTATTTTAGTGCGTATCTGTAAATCTAATTCGTCAAATATTTTCATCTGCCATTAACACCATCATATTTATTTAAGGCGGCTCTTACAGCTCGTCCTAATTCATATGGGTCTGTTCCAAGACCAGCGTTAATGGTGATATTCATTCCTGCCGCCGCTGGAGACCTCTTATTGGATATAGAAGACATTTGTAAAGATGCATTTACATCTTTAAGGCTGGCTACAGCCAACTTCTTAGAATTATCAATACCGTTTGATAATCCTTCCATGAGCCATTCTCCATATTGTGTAAATACCTTTGATGGAGATTTAGTTCCTGTAATTGTCTGCCAAATATTCTTTACTCCATTTGCAATGCCTTTAACTGCATTGATAGGAGCCATTGCCATAGCTTTAATACCGTTAACTAATCCTTCTATTAAATCAGATCCAAAATTCTTAAAGTCATTAATCCAGCCTCTAAATAAAGATTTTAATTTATTAAATACTTCAGATGCTCCATCTTTAATTTTGTCCCAATTCTTTGTAATTGCTAATATAGCTAATCCTATTGGCCCTGTGAGTATTGCTAATACTAAAGGCCAATTTTCTTTTAACCATCCAAAGAATTGTTTTATCTTATCCCAAAGCTTTCCAGCCATTTCTTTTACTGAATCCCAATTTTTATATAGCAAATATCCTGCAGCAACAACAGCCAAAATTACAACTAGATATGGCGAGAAGGCTGCATTGACCAGCCATTGTGCAGCAGCTAATAGT
The DNA here is from genome assembly GCA_009926065.1 of Flavobacteriaceae bacterium. Classification (GTDB taxonomy): domain Bacteria; phylum Bacteroidota; class Bacteroidia; order Flavobacteriales; family Flavobacteriaceae; genus Flavobacterium. The sequence goes on along the minus strand of RFPP01000041.1, from coordinate 3,032 downwards.
CCAGCAGCTATTCTTAATTCTTTAAATATTATTACAAGCTGTGATAATCCAAATAGGAATGGTCCAAATATTGTTACTATTCCACCAATTGCTACAACTATAGTAGCTAAATCTTTAATTAATTCTTTTTGTCCTGGAGATAAATCTTCGTACCACTTTATTAATCTTTCAATTACTGGAATTAATCTCTCTCCAATTTCATCTTTAAATTCACCTACATAAAATGTAAGCTTTTGCCATCCAGTAATATTGTCTAATGCTTCTTGTTGTTTTCCATTTATAATATCTAATACAAACTGTAATCTTTCAGCAGTTGTTTTTAATTTATTAAATTGATCTTCTTGCTCTTTAGTTAAATCTATTCCAAGCTTTTGTACTTCCGCCGCTGTTAGCTTGCCATCTTTTAATGCCCGTTCCCATAATCCAATTACAGTTTCTACTGGCTTACCAGTAAGTAGGGCTAATGTATTTGATGCCTCTACAACTGTTGGAACAAATTTATCAAATTGAGAACTAAATGAGGATTTTAATCTTACAAAGAACTGAGCAATTTCTCCATCATCAACTTTAAATTTAGATGATAATGCATTTATCTCTTCAACAATTGCAGCTGTGTCTTCTCCATATAAATCTGCTAATCGTTTAAATGTAGCCTCTTCATCATAAGCGGCTTTGACTACATCTTTAAACCAGCTAAAGCTTATTGTAAATCCAAGAGTTGCTAGTAGTCCTTTAAAGGCACCTGATACTTTTGATACCGAATTATTAAGTCCTTGTAATTGTCCATTAACGCCTTGAACACCATTGACTAAGTCTCTGGTGTTGGCGAGGATATCAATCGTAATCTGATTAGCCATTTATCCTTTTGTAACCTCTCAATATTGCTTGGTATTCGTCTTGCGTTAGCTCCCAGAATTGTGCTGGCGTGAATCCTGTTAATGCACAGAATTCGCCCATCTTATCTAAGAGCGTTTGGCTTTTGGGCTATTTAGATTAGCGTACTTATTAATATCTTCAATTTTCCAATCTAAAACTTCATCCCAAGTTAATTCTGGATTATCTTTTCTGGCTGATACAAAAGCTAATGCTGCTGTCAGTTTTGCTTTTGGAGAACCTTCCCAGAGATCCATGCTTACTCCTGTTAATTCCTCAACAGTAGCCAAGTCTTTCATTGTTAAATTATTTGTTTCCATATTGCCTCCTAATTGGCGATATATTTACGTTTGAGACCTTCTAAGTTGGCCTCAAATTCTTGTATTACATAATCAATATTTGACCATGCCGCCCTTCGTAAATAAGGTTGCGCTTCTATATTTCTTGCAGGCCATCCATATTCTATGACACCTGCATAAGGAACACTTGAACTTCCAGCTTTTAACTGAATGGAACTTTTAGCTCTATTTGCTCTAATAGATCCTGCAAGTCTTCCTGTTCTTTGAGGTGCCGTGGCTTTTGCGTCTACAGAAACTTTTTGACCAATCTTAGCGTTCGCTTCTTTTAAATCGTCTGCAGCACCTGCATATTGATTTAAACTTCTCTGAACTTCTCTAAGACCAAGTACCTTAACTGTAAAAGCGCTCATGCCACGGCTCCCAAAAATTAAGCAGTTACTCTAGTTGGTTTTCCATCTAGAATAAAGCTAATATCGTAGGTGAAGTATTCACCTGCTGCGCCACCGATTGTTGGCAGAGTTTCTGCATAACCAGTAGCTGTAAAATGTGGCTGCGATGTTGTAGCAGTTTCATTTCCGTATGGAGCGTAAGTAATTTCTACTGTCTTGCCTGGGTTATCCCACATATATGTGTGGAATGAAGTTGCAGCAAAATCCTGAAATCCTACGACCTGGCAACGGAATTCTAAGCTATCTTCGTAGTCACCAAAGCTCAGTTCTCCAACTTCAGATGTGAAATTCACATTTGAAACAGATCCCTGATATTGATCGCCATCAACATCAAATATGATGGTCTTACCACGTAATCTTGACATTTAGTTTCCTCCTTGCATGTCTATTGAAATGTTTATAAATGTTGTTAAATAACTTGCGTTATTTGCTTCCGTTATGAAAGGCTTATCTACAGATAATAAATTACAATCTGTCTGATCCCAAAGAGCTGGTAATAGATCATCTAAATAGCTATCTAATTCATTTGTCTCTTTATCATTTGCACCTCTAGGAACCATAACTCTAATTTTCCAATTAGTAGTATGAAATACTCCGTAAGCTGTCTCATTTGTACGAATAAATTCTACATCAGGCTCTATCATTGCACATGGTGGTATTGGTCTTTCGGGTAAATATGTGTATACCTTTGAAATGCCACCCAATATTAAGGCAGAGCTAATAGTATCTTTTACGTCTTGGATCATGCGAACCTTTTCATATAACGATTAAGTAAAGGGTAGACTCCGACGAGTGGATCTCTTGCAATTCTTAACGGAGCACCGTCATAATTTGCATATTGAGAAATACCCATCGGAGCACTACGGCGATGATAAAGTTCAGATCCAACCTCAATGTAAGCACGTTTCAAAACCTGCGGCGGAATGCTTGCAGACTGAATGTAGGATGCTACAAGGTCTCTAGCTGTATTCCAGCAATCTTGAACAAAAGTATCATCAATATCTGATGCACCTACAAAGTTTTTTAGATCTTCCCAATTCATCTTAATCTCCCTTAGTCTATTGTGACCTTTACAAGAGCCTTCTTGTCCTGGCCAGCTACTGCAAGGTAGCCGTAGACAGAGAACTTCTGTGTGAGGTTAGTAATATCTTCGTCATTTAGACGGAATGGTGCGCCTGCAGATTCATAGGTTGTAACAGCTGCGCTGTTTCCTACCCATAGAGAAGATGCAGTTAATGATGGATCTACAACGATTGGCAAGCCGAAAATGCTTCCTGTCAAGCCAACTGGATTAATTGATCCATATGTATTGCTTGTTGCGCCAACATTTGAAAGGATTGGACGATTTGCAGCGTCTACAACCTTAGCAAGATCCTTGAATACATCTGAAGAGCAAAGGATGAACTCAAGC